>JBBIQC010000132.1:0-9497 GCA_037442585.1 Oscillatoriales cyanobacterium bin_317 | reverse complement strand
GAGAAATTCAAAATTCAAAATTCAAAATTCAAAATTTCTCAGAGTCAATCCAAAATCCAAAATCCAAAATCCAAAATCCTTCCTCCCTAACCTGGGTTCACGCCGCGGCTGAATCGACTGGCCTGCCTGCGGCCTCCTATGATCTTGTGTCGGCCTGTTTGGTGTTTCATGAGTTGCCGCAGTCAGCCGCGCTCGCCATTCTCCAGGAGGCTCGGCGGTTGCTGCGTCCGAATGGGCATCTGGCGATTATGGATATGAATCCCCGGTCAGAGATATTTGCCAGGATGCCGCCTTATATCCTGACGCTGTTGAAAAGTACAGAACCCTATCTGGATCAATACTTTGCGCTGGATATGGAACAGGCAATTTACGACGCTGGCTTTGAGCGGCCTGCGATCGTCTGTAACAGTCCCCGCCATCGGACGATCGTGGCGAAGGTCAGAAGCGAAGACGACTAGAACGGCTTTGAGATTCGGTGAGGGCACAGCATTCGGGCATAAATCTCAGTCATGAAATTAGATTCACTGGCCGAATGCTTTGCCCCTACAGTTATTCTTTACTATTCAGGTTGAGCAAGGGTTTTGCTTCTAGGGGGGCGATCGCGATCTCCAGTTTCCGCTTCCGTTTAAGGGCTGTCAATCCAGCTAAAAAGGCTCCAAACAGGACCAGACCTGCAGTTGCGGGAGGTTCAGGAACGGCGGAGGCACTGATGGCTTCAAAGGCGGTTTCGGCCACAAATTGATGCGTCACCGTTGTCGGATGCAAACTATCCCAGAATAAATACTGGTTGGGATTGGAACAAATAGTGACAGGGCCAGCAGGGAAGAATAGCGGCGATGGGAAGAGGCAGGCATCGGCAGTGTTGGTGAATCCATACTTGCTGGGATTGTCGATCGCATCGTTAAACAGTGAATTCACATCCAGGGAAATCAATGTCACTCCTTGAGGAGCCAGTTGCGGCCCCAAGGCTGTCAAAGTTTGTGCCAACAGAGTGTTATGGCCCTGAACAAAACCAGACACCGCACCAGATACCTCTGGCCCACGACCTGCTACCAGTGGTGTCCTACCCAGGTCGGGCAGGTTGGCAACCAGAATATTTTTGGCTCCCACGTTGGACAGAGCCGCGATCGCGTTAGCCAAATTTCCCACCGGAATAGTTGGATCGGTTTGACCAATCACATCCAGATAATCATTGGCTCCTGCCCAGACGACATAAAGGGCATTCGGATCAGCGTGAGGGTTGGCTAAAGTGAATCCAGCAATTTCCTGCTGTAAACCCGGTAATCCAGGAATTGCTGAGTTTTGGCCACCCGTAGTGGCTCCACCGATTGCAAAGTTGGTTTGAATGGTGGAAGGAGGCAGACCCAGTTCAACCGCCAGATAATCGATCCAGTTGGGGCCATTGGTGAACCGACCGTCAAAATACCCCAGTTGGGCTGGAGGCAGTAACCCACCTGTAGCTTTGGAGAATTGGCCGACATCAGATAGGCTATCTCCAAAAGCGTAGAGGTTGGAGAACTGAAAGGCATGGGCCACAGAGGGGGTGAGGGTGACGAGGGCGATCGGCAGCGTGCTGGTCGCTAAAATCGTTTGAATTTTGGCAGTAATTTTATGAGTAACCATTTTGACCATTGCGATATAAAAATCCGGTAAGCAAATAGTGGCATAGCCTCTTAACTGGAGATGCAGCTTTTCAGTAACTTTACGGATTTCCTGCTTGAGAAAACTGAGTGCGATCGCCCGAAACCAAGAAAATTCAGTAAATTGTCAGCCCTGTTCGTAAATCTTCAATAAAGTTTATATAAAGCTTTGATGAAGTTTTCCAGCTAATCAGAACTCAATAACTGCTAACTCCGACTCCCCGACTACGAGGTGTTACCCAATTCACCTGTTCCTTACCGCTCCATCTCGTTGACATAATTCACAATGATCGAATGTAGTCGATAAGGAGCCATAGTCGTTTCCAGGAGCGATCGCCGTGCCAAAGAGAGCAGCACTTCCAGCACACGATCGCGCGCGAGATGTTGCGTGGTCAACTGCTGTTGCAAGTCTTCCAGGGTGACAGGAATTTGAGTTTGAGCCAGCCTTTCCACCAGGATTCGCTCTGGTTCAGATAAGCGCCCTAATTGTTGGGCCATCAGTGCCCGAATGTCTCCCACAAACATGGGTTTATCGGGTTGTAGGGCGAGAAAGCGAGTGATATCTCGGCCACAGATATTGGCGATCGTGGTGGCAATTTGCTGCAAGCAAGCAGGATTCCCGTCGTATTGTCGGTTTAATAAACTCCAGTCCTGTTCTGAACCAGAGAAGGATCCTTTGGTCGCGAAAATAGCCTGGGCTTCTGCTTCCCCAATCCCCCGTAACTTGCGCGATCGCACCGGAGCATATTCTCCTTCTCCTTCCCTGGCCTCTACCTCTCTTGGTTTCTCCCGACTGGTCAGCACGATGCAACTGGCATGATAGGCATCACTGATCTGACGCAGTAACTCACCATACCCCTGGTAAGCATCCAGATAATTGCCACTCAGGGATTCCTGATGAAAAACGGCTTCAAATCCATCCAGAACTAACAAACAGCGGTTGTCCCGCAGATAGCTCAGCAAGGTTGGCAAATCTGGTTGAGGGGGGGACTGTCCAGCAATCAAGACGATCCAATCTGCGAGCAACGAGGATAAGAGTGGAGGAGCATGTCCCAGGCGAGCAACATCCAGCGATCGCCAGATGACCACCTCAAACTGATCACGCAACTGCTCGGCTAACCGGACGGAGAGAGCCGTTTTGCCTATTCCTGCCATGCCATACAGAGTGATCAAGCGGCAACCATCAACCTCCACCCATTGCTGTAATTCTGCCAACTCCTGTGTACGCCCTTGAAACAGGGTGGTGTCCGGTGCCAGTCCCCAATCTTGCAAACGGTTCTGGGAAGGAGGCTGCGGGAAATCTGGAAAGGATGGAGGGGGGATATCAGGTAAGGAGGGCGGGGACGGGCGATCGCGTAGTCGTTCGATCACTCCTTGCAAGTAATCTTTTCTGACCTCTACAGTTTCACCCAGTTCTTCACTCAATACAGAGCTTAAAAGTTTCCAAAGTCCAGGCCCCACATTTCGCATCAAGTGTTCCCGGGTGACATGACTGCAGTCCTGATGAATTTCCTTGTAGCCTTTGCCCTGCCAGGACCCCTTAAACAGGGTTCGCTGCAAATCGCTCAAGGGTGGTTTTCCAGATTTACGGATTAAATTTTCGACCAGTCGCAGAGCCTCTTCAGCGTCCATGAATATTCTCTAGTAGATGCTACGGAACAGTTTAAGCTGAACTTTGCTGAACAAAGCTGTAGTTTCCTGTACTTTCCTGATATTCAGTTTATTTCATCTAAATAAAAAAACTGAAATTCCCTGCATTGGTTTCTCCATAGGGGTTTGAGACACTAAAGTCAAGAATTGCTTAGTTGCTCCCTGGCTCTTCCTCCTGTTTCTCCGTTTCCGTAGCACAAAACGTTCACCAAAACGTCTCTACCCAATCCCTAATCCCCAATCCCGAATTCCCAACCCCCAATCTCCCTTATCCGCGTTACAAAAATCCTCATTGGAGACTCAACCACAATGCATAGAAAAGATGATTCATTTTTCGTAATCGTTTTCGGCGGCAAACCAGGGGGGGATGATGAAAACGGCCCCGCTGGTCTGTTTTTAGGACTCCTGGCGATCGCCCTGGCCATGATTTTCTTCGCAGCGCTGCTCCGCGATGCCGAACGCCGACAGCAGAACTACTATCCCCAGAGCTATTCCCCCCGCAGTTATTACTCCCCTACTCCATCAAACTCGTTGCCACCTGCTATTGATACCCGTTTCCTGCCTTGTCCTGAAGGGTTGTAGGGTCTCAGGGAGTAGCTTTGAGCTTTTTTATTTGTTGGAGAACTTGTATGCAGCCCCCCATGCCTCTGTTCCTTAGTACGGCTTTAGTGTCCTTGATTGCGCAACCGAGTGCGATCGCCCAGGTTCTGACCTGCCGTCCTCCTGCTTTGCCAGATCAGGCAGACGCTAGAGACTGTTTTCCCCGTTTTGGGCGGACGACTCAAGGAAATTGTTTGCGGTTAGATGCCTGTTCCTTGCATATCACTCCGAATCGGGTGGAGTTTATCTACCTGCTTGACGGTGCCCCCGTGCGAGGGTGGACGAATTGTCTGGATCATGGCTGGATTGTGGGCAGCCGCTATATTCCAGCCAGCTCTTCGGCTGCACGATCGATGCTGGATTATATCTGTCGATCGCGGCAAACCACCCGTTTTCGGTAAAACTTACCAGCGGGGATGAAAACGAGGATGGAGCAACCGTTCAACTGGTTCTCCATCCTTTAAGTGCTGTTGCATAATTTCCGGCACATCCTCTGGCTTCACCCGGCTATACCAGGTTTCATCCGGCAACACCCGCACCGTTGGCCCCATGTTGCATTGCCCCTGGCACTCGCTGGGGATAACTTCAAAGTCCGGTGTTTGATTTGCCTGAAAGCTCTCCAGGACTTTCCTGGATCCATTGGCGGAACAACTAATGTACTGACAAACAAGCACCTGTTTCATGAGCAATCACTTTGCGTAAGGGCGTGGCATTCGGGTAGCAATTCTCCGGCGTTTTTGAGGGAGCATTGGCCGAATGCTGCGCCCCTACAGGTTCATGGTATAGATTGGGGCTTTTTAAACAGCCTCTAATTCTTCACTCTCAACTCTTCACTCTCAACTTTTCATTTGCCAAATCCTTTGCCCCGGTTTTCGGTGGAAGTGCCCAGGCAGTGTTCGATCTGCGATCGCAACTGCTCATGGTCGAGATCCTGACCGATCAGCACCAACTGATTTTTGGGGGTGCCTTTCCACTCATCATCATCCAGGGAGAAACGTTTGCCGCTCAAGTGGAAGATATGGCGTTTGGGACTTTCGTTAAACCAGAGGATCCCTTTGGCGCGGAAGACCTTCTCTGGCAGTTGATGATCCAGGAAGTATTGGAATTTCTTGATGTCGAAGGGGCGATCGCTCTGGAACGACACCGAGGTAAAGCCATCTTCTTCTAAGTGACTAGAGTGGTGATGATGATGGTCGTGGTCATGGTCATGTACACACTTGCCATGATCATGGTCGCAAGCCGAGTGATCATCATGATCATGGTCATGGTGATGCTCATGATCGTGGTCGTGATCATGCCCGTGCCCCGATGCCTCCTCCTCATCAAAATATTTATCCGACTCAAACAATCCCACGCTGAGCAGCACTCCCAGCGGCACCTCTCCGCGCACCGTTCGCAGAATTCGGGCACCTTCTTTCATCTCCCGAATCCGGTCTTCCAGATTGGTTAACTTGGCCTCATCCACCAGATCCGCTTTGTTCAGCAGGATGATGTCTCCGTAGGTAATCTGACTGTAGGCGGCCTGACTGTTGAACAAATCCAGGCTGAAATTTTCGGCATCGACAACGGTGACGATCGAATCGAGGCGCGTCATATCTCGTAGTTCCGTACCCAGGAAGGTGAGGGCGACGGGCAGGGGATCCGCCAATCCTGTGGTTTCTACGACCAAGTAGTCGATCGCCTCCTGCCGCTCCAGAATTTTGTAGACGGCTTCCACCATATCGTTGTTGATGGTGCAGCAGATACAGCCATTGCTCAACTCCACCATGTCATCGTCGGTCGAGATGATCAGTTCATTATCAATCCCGATTTCGCCAAACTCATTCACCAACACAGCCGTCTTCAGTCCCTGCTGATTGGTGAGAATGTGGTTCAATAGAGTCGTTTTGCCGCTGCCCAAAAAGCCCGTGATGATGGTAACGGGAAGACCAACCTTGGGCGCATCCATCGTCGATTCAGTAGTCGCTGCTGATTGCATGGCGTAGTTATGCGATAACGTCAGAAAATATCAGGAGGGGATGGGTAGTTAAGACTGATCATGATCAAGTCAGCCTCCTACTTCCTCCCATTATTGCCGATCTGTGATTGGATGAACTTGCCCTATGTCCTTGATGATTTACAACACCCTGACCCGCCACAAAGACCCCTTTGAAACCCTGGAACCGGGGAAGGTGCGGATGTACGTCTGTGGCGTGACGGTGTATGACTACTGCCATCTGGGACACGCCCGCTCTTACATCGTCTGGGATACGGTACGCCGTTACCTCACCTGGCGCGGCTATCAGGTGCGCTATGTGCAGAACTTCACCGACATTGATGACAAAATCATTCGGCGATCGCAGGAATCAGGACTGCCCTGGCAGGAAATCACCCATAAATATATGGATGCCTACCTGGAAGACATGGGACGGCTGAATATCCTGCCTGCCGATGCCTATCCCAAAGCTACGGAAGTCATCCCTCAGATCATCGACCTGATTCAAATCCTGATTGATCAGGGCTATGCCTACGCCGCTGGGGGAGATGTGTATTACGCCGTGGAGCGCTTTCCTCAGTACGGCAAACTCTCAGGCCGCAAACTGGAGCAAATGGAAGCGGGAGCCAGCGGTCGGGTAGAAGACGAAGCGGAAGCCAAAAAACGTCATCCCTTAGATTTTGCCCTCTGGAAAGCCGCTAAACCGGGGGAACCAGAATGGGATTCTCCCTGGGGTAAAGGTCGTCCGGGTTGGCACATTGAATGCTCGGCAATGGTCAAGGACTTATTGGGCGATCGCATCGATCTCCATGCTGGGGGAGAAGATCTGATCTTTCCTCACCATGAAAACGAAATTGCCCAATCGGAAGCCGCCCTCTCCAAACCTCTCGCGAATTACTGGATGCACAACGGCTTTGTGAAGATCCGGGGCGATAAGATGTCTAAATCCCTGAAAAACTTCACCACCATTCGATCGCTCCTGGAAACCACCGATCCAATGGTGGTGCGCTTGTTCGTGCTGCAAGCCCACTACCGCAGCCCGATCGATTTCACCGACGAGGCGATCGCCGCTGCCGAAAATGGCTGGAGAACTTTAAAAGAAGCTCTCCTGTTTGGCCATGATTTTGGTGTGCAACTGGCCTGGATTCCCGATCCCACAGGTGCGAAAGCTACGGCATCCCCCTGGGCAGAAGATTTTCAAACCGCAATGGATGATGACTTCAACACCTCGGAAGCCCTGGCGGTGCTGTTTGCGATCGCCAAGATCCTGCAGCGAGAACGCAATCTGCTCACCCACGAAGGCAAAACCGAAGCCGATGCCAACCAACTGGAAAGCCTCTGGCACGAACTGGTAGACCTGGCTCAGGTTCTCGGCCTGGAAGCCCAACCCATCGCTGAACCCGAACCTGCCAGCGGCCTGCGAGTCTCCCAAATCGAAGCCCTGATTCAACAACGCCAGGAAGCCCGCAAAGCCAAGAATTTTGCCGAGGCCGATCGCATCCGCAACGAACTCCAGACCCACGGCATCACCCTCGTCGATCAAGCAGGCGGCGAAACCCGCTGGTATCGGAGCTAAACATGCAGATCGTTTGGACAAAGCACGCTGAAGAAAGACTACAACAATGGGAGGATCGGTTAGGAATTACTAGAGAAGAAGTTGAGGCGGTAGTCACCACTCCTCAGCAGACTATCCTGGAAGAAGATATTTGGGTGGCTCAGGTTCAACGAGGTAGTGGTCTTCTGCGAGTACCCTATGCTGACTTTGGCAAGACCAGACGAATTTTGACTCTGTATTGGACAAATCAAGTTAAGCGATATTGGCAAGAGGAAGCAAATGAAAATTAAATATGATTCTGAATCAGATATTTTGATCCTTCTTTTAAAGGAAATTCCTCCCAGTAATGCTATCTCTGAACCAGGAGGAATTATTGTCAGCTATGACGAAAGCAATGAACCAATTAGCATTGAGTTTCTCAACGCTTCCAAACGCCAACTGTTTAATCCCCAAAATCCGCAGCTAACCATCACGATGTAACTGAACCATCTGAGTTGACCTATGACCCTTGCGATCGACCAAGCCATCCAAGAAAGGGCACTTAGCTTTAATGAATTTCTGGCCCGCTATGGGGACGATCGTCGGTATGAACTGATTGATGGAGAGGTTTTCGATTTGGAACCCACAGGTCAACATGAAGAAGTTGCAGCCTTCATTACCACAAAGCTCTGTGTTCAAATTGACAGCATCGGCTTACCCTGGTTTGTGCTTCAGCGAGGACTGATACGCCCTTCAAACATCGGTATGACTGCCTTTCGACCTGATGTTGCTGTGATCGATCGCACTCAACTCACCCAGGAACCCCTATGGTCTGAGCAGTCTATTTTGACACAAGGCAGTTCAATTAAGTTGGTGGCAAAAGTGGTCAATAGCAACTGGCAAAATGATTATGCCCGAAAGGTAGAGGACTACGCGGTTTTAAGCATTCCCGAATATTGGATTGCAGACTATGCAGGATTAGGAGGAACTCGTCACATTGGTAAGCCTAAACAACCGACTCTCTCGATTTGCACACTGATAAATGGTGAGTACGAAATTCAGCAGTTTCGTGGCAATCAGTCCCTCATTTCTCCCACCTTTCCAGATCTGAAGTTAACGGCTGAACAGGTATTGAGGGCTGGTAGAGAAGAAACCCAATGAGTAAGCGGGAGAAACTGCGCGAGCGTTTAAAGAACAACCCAAATAATGCAACTTTCTCAGAGATTCGGAAACTTTTGGAGCAGGAAGGGTTTGTACTGGATCGCATTACTGGAAGCCACCATATTTTTACAAAAGGTGAAGTTACATTTGTCATTCCAGTTCATAACAAAAAAGTTAAATCAATTTATGTGAAGCGGGTGATCGAACTCATTGAGCAGATAGAAGACCAATCTAATGAAGAAGATCAATTATGAATTATCCCATTGTGATTTATCCCTCTGATGAGGGTGGTTATGTCGCAGAAGTTCCAGCTCTTAAGGGATGTTTGGCTCAAGGCGAAACTTTATCTGAAACGTTAGAAGAACTGGAAATTGTTAAAAAACTGTGGGTTGAAACCGCAGAAAAACGAGGTCTGCCCTTGCCTGATGTTGAAGGTGCCATTCAAAAGGTTAAAGCCTTGAGCGGTGGTTCTCACTGCTAGAAAGTTGCAAAACTAAGAATTTGCCGAGATGCACTTGGTTCTAATGCTGGTTCGATTGGTGCAAAGTATCCACGTATCCACGTATCCACCTATGGAAGAGTACAACGATAACAAAGATTTTCTTCCCTGCGAAAACGTCAGGAAGTTTCGAGAAGAAGTAAGTCGCTTGATGACTGATCAATTGATTTTGGAATGGGCAGAGTTATTTTCAAATAATCCTTTTCTTTTAGAAAGTACGTATTCTGTTCCAGAACGTTTGTTTGCAAAAATAGAATGAGCCAGCGAAATAAGCTACTGGTCAAAATTCTCTTGGGAACTTCTGATACCAGCATTCCCTTTGAACCGCTATGTCAACTGTTACGCGCCCTTGGTTTTGACGAACGAATACGCGGTAGCCACCACATCTTCTCTAAGAGGGTGTTTTAAAAGCCCCGGTTTATACCCTTGATCTGTAAA
>JBBIQC010000131.1:5740-9514 GCA_037442585.1 Oscillatoriales cyanobacterium bin_317 | reverse complement strand
GCTAGTCAAGGTGCTGGAACCCGTAAATCCCCAGGAAAACCCACCGTAATACTTGCGGGTTATGCATTTTAACCGGGTGAGTCGCCAGTTTGATGGAGCCGAGGAAGTGGTCTGGTTTCCGGCTGTGCGGTTTGCCCAAGTATATGGCAGCTATCCCTCCACAACCCGTGATCTGGAAAAAATGCCACCGAATGAAGTCGGTTGGTATATCTATGGAGCCAAGGATGCCAGGGGACAGTTTGTGGTGCAGGCGATCGCGCCCCGTGCCCTATTGCGACTGCAACCCGATCAGGTGCTGCTAGGAGAAAAGGCAGCCTGGAAGTACTTGAAACAGCGGGCCTGGGACCTAAAGGGGCAAAAGGGCAAAACCTCCTCCGTGCTGCTACTGCCGTTCCTGGATCAGGGAAGCGAAAATCAAGTATGGCAGGAGGGCGATCGGGCGCTGGTATTACATACTTACGGTGGTATTGGCGGCAAAAACCGAGAACCTGCAGCTAAAGGGTCGCTGTTCTTTGGACATTTTTCCTATGGGGTGGCAACGGTGGTGCGGGAACCCCTGGCTGACGAACTGATGTTCGACATCCTGTATTACCAGGTTTACACCCATAATGTGGACGGCATTACGGCTGGCCCGATCGCCTGGTGTGCTTACATGGGCGATCGCCAGGTGGGATGGCTGGGTTCCCGCCCCGTCTGTGATCTGCTGATCAAACATAACGCTTTCACCGGAGCCTTTTCAGTGCATGGGACTTGCTACTCCGTCCTGGATATTCTGATTCAGCAACTGGAGTGTATGACCGCCCGCTATCGGATTGGGGATGGCACCGGCGGCACTTTCGTGAGCATTGCTCATAACTGCTCTCAGGACTCAAATCAGGCATTCTACATGGCTCTCAAGCAGGTGCGAGAAGCGATTCAAACGGACTTAGATCTGGTTCAGGAATTACAGGATGACCCTGGAGAAGCTGAAAGGTATCAGCAACTATTAAAGTTGGCGACTAGAATCCGCAAAAAACTGTTACCCTGTGGCTCTGCTCGTGCAGATTGGCAGCACGATCGCGATACCCTGGGAATTACGCCTGGTCAAAATCTAATTCAGACAATTCTCATTGGGGTGCAAAGCTGGCCCACCTTACTGCCCCGCGTGGCGAGTGAAACGATCGCGCATCAATTTATTCGACAACAGGCCGCCGTCTGGGTGCTGCGAACGAATCAGGTGGGTGGCTACGATCCAGATATTGAACCGCTCGGCCTGACTCGCATTGGTTAATCCCGTGGCTAAAGCGACATCCTTCGGGAATGACCTGCGAAACAAAAGAAATCAAACAATAGAAAATTTGTACTATTAAATCACTGGATCTACTGATCTGGGATCGTTTCAGCGATCGTGTTTCAGCGATCGTGTGTTAAAACACTGTAGAACTTTTCCCCCTATGGATAGTGTAGACTGTGATCCTTCGCTCCTACATTTAGTCCATAACGCATCCATTTTCCATACAAGCGAGATCTCCCTTATGGTTCGAGAGCTTCAACATCCCCGCCTCCCAAACAGTGCAACCAGCCCTACGGTTGAACAGCCGCCCCAATCTGAAACTACCAGTCCTTTTCCGGCCACGGCTCCTGCTGCCAATCCAGTCTTTTACCGGACCTACAGCCGTCGTACAGAACATGGCCGCGAACCCTGGGATGCAGTCATCCGTCGGACTACCCAGGGCTTGATCAAACTGGGCAAGCTGACAGAAGCGGAAGCTCAGTTAATTGAGCGGATGCAGCAGGAACTGAAAGCCTTACCTTCTGGGCGCTGGTTATGGGTAGGAGGAACCGAGTGGATTGAAAAGCCAGAAAATTTTTCTGGAGCCTATAACTGCACCAGTACGAATGTGATCGACTGGCGAGCCTTTGGCCTGATGATGGATCTGGCCATGATGGGTTGCGGCACTGGAGCAATTCTGGAACCGCACTATATTCATCAGCTTCCGGTAATTCGCAATCGGTTGTCTGTTCAGGTGCAGGGGACTGTCGGAGCCACCCCAGCCGCCGATCGCCGCGAGATAACGGAAGTTGTGGTTGAGGGCGATCGTGTCACGATTCACGTCGGGGATAGCCGCCAGGGATGGGTATCGTCCTACCAGGCGTTACTGGAGTTGTCGAGTAGCGATCGCTTCAACGGGGAAGTTCAGGTGACAGTAGATGTCAGCGATGTCCGACCGGAAGGGGAAGTCCTCAAAGGCTTCGGAGGCATGGCTAACCCAATTCGCCTGCCCGGTCTGTACGAGCGGTGTGCCAGCATTCTCAATAAAGCATTGGGACGACAACTGACGTCGGTGGAATGCTGCCTCCTGATTGATGAAGCCGCCGCCACAGTGGTTGCTGGAAACATCCGGAGGTCCGCAGGGATGCGTCAGGGGAACAGCGAAGATGCGGCGTTTGCAGTGGCCAAGGATAACCTCTGGCAGCAGGATGCAAATGGCAACTGGCGCATTGATCCAGAGCGGGATGCGCTGCGGATGGCGAACCACACACGGGTGTATCATCACAAGCCGACGGAGCAGGAATGTATTGATGCGGTGCGGAAACAGTTTTACTCCGGGGAAGGGGCGATTCAGTATGCTCCAGAAGCGATCGCCCGCTCCAACTCTGACCTGCTCAACACTCCGGAACTCAAGGCTGAATTTTTGCAGGCTTACAATCAAGGAAGTGCGGATGCTTGGTTACGTAGCTCTCATCCAGAGATGACAGTGGATGAATTGAAGCATCGGCTGGGTCGATATGGATTAAATCCCTGCGGAGAAATATTGGGTGAAGATTTCCACTGTAACTTATCTGAGATTCACCTGAACCAAATTGATCCTCGGAACATGAAGGATCAGGAGTCAGCATTTACGGCAGGTGCGCTGTCGGTTGCGGCACTGCTGAACCATCACTTTACGGAACCGCGTTATCAAAAATCTCGGGATCTGGATCCGATCGTCGGCGTTTCCTTCACCGGACTCTTCGACTTTTTTGTTCATGCCTTCGGAGTCGAGTGGCTGCACTGGTGGGAAGCCGGACGACCTGATACCGTCACTGGGTTGAAGTTTAAGCAGCGGGAACAGGAATACCTTAGCTACTGGAAAGAGATTGTGCATCGGGTGGCGTGGGACTACTGCGATCGCCACGGCCTCAAGCGCCCCAATCGCTGTACGACCGTGCAACCTGCAGGCACCAAATCCCTGCTCACGGGAGCCAGTCCAGGATGGCATCCGCCCAAAGCGCAACGGTTCATTCGCCGGATTACCTTCCGGAAGAACGATCCGGTGGCTCTGGCCTGCATCGATTACGGTTACAACGTGGTTCCCTCCCAGTCGGATAAAGATGAGCAGGGCAATTTGCTCAATGATCCATTTGATCCCCGCTGTACCGAATGGCTGGTGGAAATTCCCGTAGAAGTCTCCTGGGCCAACCTGCCGGGAGCCAACACGATCGCCATCGAAAAATTCTCTGCCCTGGCTCAGTTTGATTTCTATATGCAGGTGCAGAAGTCTTACACGGCTCACAACACCAGCGCCACAATCGAACTGACGGAAGCCGAAGTGGAACCCCTGGCCCACCGGATTTATCAAGCGATCGCTAACGATGAAGGTTACATCAGTGCGGCACTGTTGGCCCGGTTTGATGCCCCCTTCCCGCGTCTGCCCTTTGAGAAGATCGACAAAGCGACGTTCGATCGCCTGCAACAAGAGGTGAAAATTCGTCAACGCACGAGTGACTTCTATGCGGCGCTCAGTCGCTATG
>JBBIQC010000131.1:0-5730 GCA_037442585.1 Oscillatoriales cyanobacterium bin_317 | reverse complement strand
GGGCCAGCCTATTTCGGGGTCAGGGATGTCGCCAGCATGGCAGAAGGGCCAGCCGGATGCGATAGCGACAAGTGTATGTTGCCAGACACGAAAGCGTGATGATGAGGATGATGGGACGAAGCGATCATCTGATTACTGCTTGCGTCTCATCTTCCCCTTATCCCCTTACCTGCTCTACCTGTTCAAAGCCCCGATCGCACCACGGCTTCAGGTGAAAAGGAGAACTTCAGAAGATCATTTAATTGGGGATCGGCAAAGTTGGGAATGACTAGAGTAGCCCCTAGCTTGTAAAGCACATCTGGTGGGTGGGTAGATGCAATCCCCACCGTCAGAATTCCAGCCGCAACAGCAGAGCGGACTCCTGATGGGGAATCTTCAAAGGCGATCGCGCCTGCTGCAGGTACCCCCAATCGCTCCAATGCCACCTGATAGGGCAGGGGATCAGGCTTACCTCGTGCCAATGCTTCTGCCAGAATCACAGTTTCAAACTGGTTCCTGAGTCCTAAAACGTCTAGCATAAATTCAGCATTTTCAGCAGGAGCATTAGTGACAACAGCCTGTTTCAAGTGCTGTTCTGTTGCCCAGGTGAGCAGGTCTGACAAACCTGCCATCGGTTCCAGTTCTCCCACTGCTCGTCTGCGAAATTCTGCTTCCTTCTGCCAACTGAGTTGCTCGCCGGCCTCTGGAGATAACTCAGGCAGCAAATCCCGGACGATCGCCGCATTTAACCGACCGCTGAAGTGTTGCTCATAGAAGGCACGATCGATGTTCAGGCCGTACTTTTGCAGGATGTCTTTCCAGGTGCGGAAATGAATTGGGTCAGTATCGGCCAGCGTGCCATCCAGGTCAAACAACAGTGCGGTCAGCATGGAATCTTCCAGTTACGTTTGAAACCACTCTAGCAGGGAGTGTGAAGAAATGTGACTATCCTTTTACGCCACTGCCTGCTTCGGTGGGCACAACATACCGCTGCATGATCACGAAAAACAACAGGATGGGAGCGATCGAAATTACCGATCCTGCTGCGATCAGTCGCCAGTCCAGGGAAAAGGTTCCTGCTAAGGTCGCGACTCCTAAGGGTAAGGTGTAGTATTCAGGCCGATCCAGAATAATTAAGGGCCAGAGAAAATCGCTCCAGGAGCCAATGAAGACGAAGATGGCTAAGGTTACGAGCGCCGGACGGATGGAAGGAATCATGACATACCACCAGATTCCTAATTCAGTACAGCCATCAATCCGGGCGGCTTCTTCCAACTCTTTGGGAACTCCCTGAAAAGCCTGCCGTAGCAAGAAAATGCCAAAAGCAGAAGCGATCGCGGGGAAAATCAGCCCCAAATAGGTATTCCGCAATCCCAGTTGCACCGCCAGGACGTAGAGCGGAATCATGACAATCTGAAACGGAATCATGATCGTCGCCACGATCGCCGTAAAGATCGCATCCCTACCCTTGAAATCTAATCGGGCCAGCGGATAGGCGGCCAGGGAACAGAACAGCAGATTCAGCACAACGGTCAACACAGACACAATCACACTGTTCACCAGATAACGCCCAAAGGGATGCGTCTTCCAAACCGTGGCAAAGTTCTGCAGCGTGGGCTGACTGGGCAGGAACTGGGGCGGAAACTGAAAAATGTCTTCAGTTGGCGATTTCAGCGAGGTGCTGATCAGCCAGACCAGCGGGATGAGCATCGCAACAGCGATCGCTCCCAGCAGGGCATAGATCCACACTTTGCGCCAGACGAGGGACATTGATTTGTGCGGCATAGAACAGGGCAATACAGATGCTAGGATTCTTGCATATTTCCTAACGCTTGTAGCTGCTTCAGGTCATGGAAGTATCCCCTTTAACCCTGTTGCTGATGTATTTCATCTAGCCTTTAGCCAGAATTGCTCTGTGATCTACACGTTCGATGCAAGATTTGTGACCAAGGCTAAAGGACTAACGAAGTGCGAAGTCCAGCACCCTTAAATTTATTTTGTGGCCACGATCGCCAGATTCCAGGCCATGCGCTTCATGCCAGGGAGTTTTTTCAGAAATCGATCGACCTTTTCCAACCGGCGATAAGTTGGCCTTAACCGTTCGTGTTCGATAATGATTTTCTTCCAGTACCGTTGATCGTTAGGATTGATCTTTTCAATCAGATAAAACCTCAAGAAAATCCACAAGGTCGCAATCCAGAAAGTGTCGTAGGCGGTGTGGGAGAACTGCGATCGCACGAAATCCACAATTCCAATATCCAACGGAGTTTCATCTTCGGTTCGCACTTCCGTAGCCATGCGGCGATAGACATTAATTACGGGATTATGTTTGAGGGGATCCCAGAAGCAAGCTTTGCCACCCGGTTTGAGAACGCGATGCATTTCTCGAATCGTTTGTTCTGGTTGGGGAATGTGATGGAGCAGATTGGAGGCATACACAATGTCAAAGGTATTGTCTGGAAAGTCGATCGCCATCGCATTAATTACTTTTCCTTCCACCTGCACGCCATGTTTGTCAGCCAATTTGATCGCCACATCTACCATACCGGGAGAATAATCAGAGGCGACGCAGTGAGCACCTTTCAGGGCGAAGTAAACACTATTCTCGCCAGCCCCACAGCCCAGATCCAATAAACGTTGACCCCGCACATCTCCCAGGTGCCGCAAAATAAAGCGATTTTCCGGGGCAGTGCAGGCTTCAAAATAATCCGCCACTCGAATGCCATCGACATCAATAGCGGCGGCCCACTGATCATGGAATTCCTGTTCTTTTCGTAGGATGTTGTCTTGCACAATTTCGCCCTTTGCTGGTTAAGAAACCCAATTTCCCCAGAAACCCGATTGCTTGTAATCATCTCATCACCTTAAGTATCCCTGTAAAAACCGGGTTTCTGGGGAAATGCTTCACCTAGTATGACAAACAAAAAACCTCTGGCAACAAAACCAGAGGTTAAGGAGTGGCGAAAATCAATCTTGTCCAAGCCCAGAGTCTTATTTTGCTGAGAGCAACTAAAGTATTCTAGTTGGACTTGATTGGTCTCAGTTACAAGTCAGCTTATGCTGAGGGATAGCGCTTGTAAGGAACAACGTCTTCCCCAAAGTAGCGGTCATATTCAGCGCTGTTAATCAATGAATCAACCGCTACTTTCAGACCCTGATTAGCAACTAACCCGGTGTACTGCTGAATTTCAACAGAGGTAGCCGGAGAGCGTCCCAACAGGTGACGGAACAGGAATTCCACAACTTTCAGGTCAGGATAGGGCACCAGGAAGCGATCGCGGTAAGCCTCTGAACTGGCCAGCGCTCTGACAAACTCCCGCACGGTGAGAGAACCCTGCCGGAATTGCTGCTCCAGGTCGGGTTGACGGAATTGGGCTACTGATGCTTCAGCAACTTCCATCACCTGGCTGTAAATGGCATGGATCACCGCATCCACTTCAACCGTATTCATCCCGGCAGACAGGCGATAAATCCGAGCGGGTTGAGTACTCCGAAGTGCGATCGCTTCCACAGGCTGCGTGGCATAAGAACGACCCGATCCCACATAGGAGGCGGCGGAAGGACTATCGGAGGCACCCAATAAGCTATTGGTGCCACTGGTACGAGGCTTGATAGGTTCAAAGCTGGGCACGACCAGATCCCGATTTTGCTTCGTCAATGTGTTGTACAGACGTTGTGTATTGGGATAGTTCGCGGCTGGGAAGGTGAGGTAGCGGTTGTAGGGAACCGTGTCTTCTCCAAAGGCTTCAACGTATTCCGCAGAACCAACCAGAGCCGTGATAAAGCCTTTCAGACCCTGGGTAGCCAGAATCTGGTTGTATTTCCGAATCTCGGCCTGATCCAGGGGGGCGCGGCCCAGAAAGTGCTTCGTCCCCAACTCAATTACTTTGGTGTTGGGATAGGGGGTGTAGAACTCACGGGTGTACAGGCTGGAAGTACCCAAGCCTTCGATGAATTCCTTGACGGTGATGTCGCCATTACTCAGCTTGGTTTCCAGAACGGAGAACTCATTCTTAATGATGTAAGGTGCAATATCCCGTTCAAAGATTTGCCGATAGGCGGCACTAATCACGGTCTTGAGGTTGGCCTTGTCTTCCAGGTTGGTGAGCTTGAAGACCTTGCTTTGCTCCCGCTTCTTGGTCACGCCCTGGTTAATCCGGTAATCGATGTCGGGTTCAGTCCGTACTTCGGTGACGGTACCCAGTTCGATGAAGCGTGGCGTGGATTCGACAGTCACCTTCGCCCGACCGCGATCGCCAATGGAACCTGTGCGCAGCGATCGCAGAGCAACCCCAGATGGAGTCAGATAGCGCTCGTAGGGAACGGTGTCCTCTCCGAAGGCTTCTGCGTATTCCTGGCTGTCGATAATGGCATCAATCAGGGCATAGAATCCCTGCTTGGCACAGATATCGAAGTATTTGTTGGTTTCCTGACGACCGTAGGTAGGACGACCCAACAGCCGACGATGGATGTATTCAACCGCCTTCATTACATACAGGGGAGTCCAGTACAGACTACGGAAAATGTTGGATTTAGCCAGTTGCCGGACAAATTCCCGCACCGTGATTTCGCCGTTTTCCAGCTTGATTTCGGCGACTTTCAAACGCTGACCGTCGTACACATCGCGGCCAAACACCTGCAGGTAAGCGGCCTTAATCACCGCCTGAGTCGAACTCTCAGAAAACTTGATGCTGCTGCCCCGACTGTCAGAAGCGCGGCTGCTGTCGCCAAAGATACCGCGCCGAGTTAACCCTGTGAAGCTGGGAATTTGATCCAGCTTAAACACCTTCGGTCCTAGAGTACCGGGCGCAACGCCTCTAGCTCCGGGATTACTCAATTGGTTATTGATGCCGGGACCACGATTAATCAAAATCCGGCGAGCATCTTTGCTGAAGGGAGCAGGGCTGGCACTGGGATTGCGGGTTTCTTTCGGGAAGATCGCACCAAATTGGATTTCCAGGTTGTCGTTGCCAGAGCCGTAGGGATGCTGGTCGGGTAAGGGCCGATCGTAGGACGCAAAGGTCGTCAGGAACTGAGGCACCTTCCGGAACGGAGCGCTGTACTTAAACAGATCCTGTTGTGGTCCCCAGTTGCGGCATTCTTGAGCTTCCTGACCCAATCCCCGCAGGTAGGGAACCGTTTCTTCGCCAAAGTAATCCGCATATTCTTTGGAATCGACCAGGGCATCCACCAGCTTGGGCAGTCCACCCTTGGAAACGATGTCAAAGTAACGCTGCACTTCTTCCCGTGAGCTTGGCCCACGACCCAGAATATGACGGAAAGCCAGTTCCAGAGCACGGCTGTTGATGTAGGGTTCAAAGAAGTTTTTGCGGTAGAGAGGCGATTTCGCCAGCCGACGAATGAACTCCTTCATGGAGATTTCGCCGTTCTTGACCTTGGATTCCAGGTCAGAGATGCCCAGAGAGTAGGCGCGAGTGATGTCCCGCTCGAACACCTGCCGATAGGCGGCCTTCACCACTTCGTTCTTTTCTGAAGCCGAAAGGCCGGGTTTCATCACGAACTTGGGACGGCGCTCAGCGGCATTGAAATAGATTTGAGGCAGTTGTAAACCTTGCAGGTCTGGGGAAGGACGTTGGCGCAGTTTATCGGAAGGAGTGGCTCCCTTAAATTCTGTAATCAGCACATCAAAATATTGGCCGACGATGCCTTCCGCGTCCGCATCCCCCCGGAAGTAGGTTAGAGCCGCCGATCGCATCTTCTGTAATGCCACGATCGTCGCTTCGCCAGAAC
>JBBIQC010000130.1:6142-9522 GCA_037442585.1 Oscillatoriales cyanobacterium bin_317 | reverse complement strand
CGATCTGCCTCACTCCAACTGCTTCGATTCCGACTTTTTCAGCAAGCCCTAAATACATGACGATGTTTGAATCAAGCACTGGAACGCTATCCGGGCATCAGATGGAAGCATCACCATGAAATTGTCACCACACTTCTGACTCTATCTCGTCTCTATCACAGTCATAGCAAACCCCTATTCCTGCTTGGTGAAGCTTGTTGCCATAGTATGCGAGACTATTAGGCAAATACATCTTAAAGAATTGGGTCAGGTGACTGCCCAAGTTGAGAATTAGGCGAAGGTTGCTGAACTAGAGAGTACACTATGGCGCTGATTACCACAGGCAAGAAACTAATCCGGGATTTGGAAACCCACGGAGCATTAGGGGCCTATGTTCCCCTTGAAGGTGGTTTTGAAGGACGGTACAGGCGACGCATTCGGGCTGCTGGCTATGAGTCTCTCTCGCTTTCAGCAAGGGGGTTGGGCGACCTGTCTTCCTATCTCATGGGAATTCATGGGGTGCGTCCGCCTCACCTGGGTAAAAAAAGTACGGGGGCAGGGGCAGCCGTAGGCTACTGCTACTTTATTCCTCCTATCGTTTCTTATAACTTAGAGAACCTTTCTCCCCACCACAGAGGATTACTGCTCTGGATTTTGGAAGGAAATATTCTAACCAATGAAGAAATTGAGTATTTAACTCGACTGCCAGAGATTGAACCTCGCGTCAAAGTAGTACTGGAATTAGGCGGCGATCGTTATTTCCGCTGGATTCCCCTAAAACAAGCCGCCCTGTCTGCCTAATGTCGCCCCGTAGAGACGTTCCGCCGGAACGTCTCTACCAAATAGAAATGGCTCAAAGGCGAGGGAATGGGTTCTTTTGAGAGCCTGTTTCCTTGCCTTTTGCGTTGCAGTACACAAATGCAAAAATATTTCAAGGTCGCCCTGCAAATTTTCCGCTCAGGGCATTAGCAGGGAGGGGCATTGGTTCAAGCTCATCTGCGGAGCCAGTTATCAACACCTCCCTGCAGTTCGTAATCTGGCGTTGGCCTATACTCTGGCTGGAGCAGATTGTATTGATGTCGCAGCAGAGCCAGCGGTCATCTTAGCTGCGAAAGAAGCGATCGCAATTGCAGTCCAATTGCAAAAGACCCATGCTCAGTTTTCTGCAACTCCCATCAAGCAACCCCTTTTAATGGTCAGTTTGAATGATGGGGATGATCCTCACTTTCGCAAAGCTGAATTCGATCCAGAAGTTTGTCCAGGTGACTGTCCTCGTCCCTGTGAAGCCATCTGTCCTGCGAATGCAATTTCTCTTTCTGGGGTCATTTCGGAACGTTGCTATGGGTGTGGTCGATGTTTGCCCGTCTGTCCTATCCAACACATCGCCACGCGATCGCACATTTCAACCCCTGAAGCGATCGCCCCCTTAGTTCTGGAAGCCGGAGTCGATGCGGTCGAAATTCATACTCATGTAGGACATCTGGAAAACTTCCAAAAACTGTGGAACGCCATGCAGCCCTGGGCCGACCAGTTAAAGCTGCTGGCGATCAGTTGTCCTGATGGTGAAGGGCTGATCGATTACCTCCAGTCCCTGTATAGGATTGTTTCTCCGTTAAACTGCCCATTAATCTGGCAGACCGATGGTCGTCCGATGAGCGGTGATATTGGGACTGGCGCGACCAGAGCCGCGATCAAACTGGGACAGAAGGTCTTAGCGGCGGGATTACCCGGATATGTGCAATTAGCAGGAGGAACCAATGATTACACGGTGCCAAAATTGCGATCGCTAGGGTTACTCAAAACACAGTTACTCTCCCAACCTGCCACTGATTTAACTGATTTAAGTGATTTGCCAGGATGGTCTATCTCTAAACCTCATATTGCGGGAGTTGCTTATGGAAGCTACGCGAGGGTCTTGTTAGCGCCCGTGCTTGAACAACTAGCAGCGATCGGACTTTCTCAGAGCGCGATCGCTTCACCCTGCTTCCAGTCTTCGAGGCAACTAACCAGCACCGCGCCAACGTCAGCATTCGCTGTTCGCTTAGAAACCGCCCCAGATTTGCTCGTTCAAGCCGTCACTCTTGCCCACTCCCTTGTATCCCAACTAAAACCATTTCAAACGATGCCTTCTTTAACATGCTCCTATGTGTCCTCCGGTACTTAAACCAAGTCCCCTCAAAGAACTAAAGTTTTCCTAAGCTCACTCAATAGTGGTTCTGGACTTGGACAAGTTTGATTTCCTTGTAATTATCCAGTTCCTTTTCTACATCCTTCCCTCTAGATGGCTAAACCTAATTTCTCTCTCTCTCCTCACGACCCCTTCCAACCTCTGGCTTCCGCTTCAAATTCCTCGGATTCACCCTCAACCACGCCTGCTAGCTCCTCAAACGCAGCATCCACGATGAATAATCCTGCAATTAATACACAAATTACAGACGATCTGAGCAAATTACTGGAAATTCTGCCCGCTGCAATTCGCCAGCGATTACAACAACATCCTCAACTGAATACCCTGGTTGAAGTGGTTCTAGACTTAGGTCGTCGTCCAGAGGCCCGTTTTCCAGGAAAGGCTGAGTATTTGTCCGATGAGCCTGTGACGCAGAGTGACATCAATGATTGCATCGCCAGAGTTGGAGATTTTGGCGGCGACAACCGGGCAGGCATTGAGCAGACCTTACACCGGATTAGTGCCATTCGGAATCGTCGCGGTGAAATTATTGGCCTCACCTGCCGCGTCGGTCGGGCCATCTTTGGCACGATCGGTATGATTCGTGATCTGGTCGAAAGTGGCAAGTCGATTCTGATGCTGGGTCGTCCGGGT
The DNA here is from genome assembly GCA_037442585.1 of Oscillatoriales cyanobacterium bin_317. GTDB lineage: Bacteria > Cyanobacteriota > Cyanobacteriia > Leptolyngbyales > Leptolyngbyaceae > Leptodesmis. Next base: position 6,722 of record JBBIQC010000130.1, on the reverse strand, counting down.
GTGGGTAAAACAACGGCACTGCGAGAAATTGCCCGTGTCCTGGCCGATGATCTGGAAAAGCGAGTCGTGATTATCGACACCTCCAATGAAATTGCGGGAGATGGCGATGTGCCGCACCCGGCAATCGGTCGCGCCCGTCGGATGCAGGTGGCCCGTCCAGAGTTACAGCATCAAGTCATGATTGAGGCGGTGGAAAATCACATGCCGGAAGTGATCGTGATTGATGAAATTGGCACCGAGTTAGAAGCTCTGGCGGCCAGAACGATCGCTGAACGGGGTGTGCAACTGGTGGGAACGGCTCACGGCAATCAACTCGAAAACTTGATCAAAAACCCCACCTTGTCTGATCTAGTCGGTGGGATTCAATCCGTCACCTTAGGGGATGAAGAAGCTCGCCGCCGGGGTAGCCAGAAGAGTGTGCTGGAACGAAAGGCTCCTCCGACCTTTGATATTGCGGTGGAAATGCTGGAGCGGCAGCGTTGGGTTGTCCATGAACACGTCGCGGAAACCATTGATAGTTTATTGCGAGGTCGTCAGCCCAATCCGCAAGTCCGCACCGTGAGCGAGACGGGTATGTTGA
>JBBIQC010000130.1:0-6009 GCA_037442585.1 Oscillatoriales cyanobacterium bin_317 | reverse complement strand
CCCAATCAGCAGCAGTTTGAAGAGTTATGGAATCAGTCTCTTGAAGCCGACCTGGAATCGGAAGCGGATGTTTCATCGTTGGGATCTCCCTCGTTTAGGAGTCTGGCGGCAGAAAAGGGCGATCGTGGTGAACCTCGGTTCGGATTGAATGGCGAAGATTTACTCTACGTCTATCCTTATGGAGTTAGCCGCCACCAGTTGGATCAGGTAATTCAAACCCTGCGGTTGCCCGTTGTCCTGACGAAAGATATGGACAATGCGGATGCGGTGTTAGCGCTGCGATCGCACGTCAAAAACCACTCCAAGCTGCGTCAGATTGCTAAGGCGCGTCAGGTTCCGATTCATACCGTGAAATCCAGTAGCATTCCCCAAATTGCGCGTGGACTAAGGCGAATGCTGGATATGGATGACCCCAGTTCGCCGGATGCCACTAACCTTGATTTATATTTGAACCGGGGCGATAGTGATGATGAGATTGAAGCACTGGAAGAAGCGCGTCTAGCGGTTGAACAAATTGTCATTCCGAAGGGGCAACCCGTAGAACTGCTGCCTCGCTCTGCCAGTGTTCGTAAGATGCAGCATGAATTGGTTGAGCACTACCACCTCAAATCCCGTAGCTTTGGTGAGGAACCCAATCGGCGTTTACGTATCTACCCTGCCTAGAAATGCAGGAAACGGACTCCTAAATAGGCCTAGGGGCGCGGCGTTCGGCTATTAGCCTATTCAATTAACTTGCAAACCTTACACCGAACGCTACGCCTTTTAAAATTTGATGGATTTTCTCCTTATTTGGAAAGTAAACGCAAATCCTCAGAGTTCCGCAACGACTTAACCGTTTGCGGTAACACCCCAACCATTAGCGCGAAGGCTTCATCCGGGATTTGTTTAACGGTTTCAGTACCAAAGTAGTTTTCAAAATGGTTCAAAATCATTTGCGCTCTCTGCAGAGCTACAGGATTGTCTGTTAATTGATGGGTCAGCCGAATCCACTGTCGCCGGATCAAGTAAGCTTTTTGGCGTTCCTCTTGATTTTCTGGTTCCACCAGAGAGAGCTCGCCAACAGGGATGACTTGCTTGCAGTCCAGATCAAAAAAACTGCCGATCGCAGCTCCTGGCCCCGCAAACTCAGCATGATATTCCTTACAAAGGATTAATCCATTCCGCTTACGACTGTTGACTACTAATAGTTGACCATTCGCTAAACATTGCAGGATATCACGCTCATCTTGCATCTCGATCAGCCCTTGATAAAGTCGCTCAAATTATAAAACTATCCCCTAAATGGCTGCCAACAAAAACGTCCAAGCAACGCTTTGAAAAAGAGCCAACTCTTTTTACCGGGCAACTTGGACGGTCAACAAACGTAACCAAAAACAATTTATTTGCCAATACGGGGTGGCTCACGGAAGGCGATCGCAAAGAACAGAACACCGATCGCCAGAGTCAGAATCAGGATATAAGCAACGCTTTCCATATCAAACCTCTCAGCAACATCACGACAGTCATCTACCAAGGTAAAGAGAGGTTTATCGCTTTACCAATCAAGGTAGTCGCCCGATTAAACCTCTCTTAACCCGATGCACTAAAAGTGGGACTAAACCGCTTCCTTCCGACGGGTGGTCTTGTCACCCACTTTCTGGAAGAAGCCCCATTCCACTTGCTCTTCGGACAGATCTGGATCAATTCCAGCAAAGACATCCCGGAACAGCGTCCGTGAGCCGTGCCAGATGTGACCAAAGAAGAACAAGAGGGCAAACACCGCATGACCAAAGGTAAACCATCCTCTGGGGCTGGTGCGGAATACACCGTCAGAGTTAAGGGTTTCGCGATCGAACTCAAACGGTTCTCCCAACTGAGCAGCACGGGCGTACTTCTTCACAGAAGCGGGATCGGTGAAGATTTTGCCATTTAATTGACCACCGTAGAAGCTGACCGTTACTCCAGCTTGCTCAAAGCTGTATTTCGATTCAGCCCGACGGAAGGGAATATCCGCGCGAACAACCCCTTCACTATCGGTCAGGACAACGGGGAAGTTTTCAAAGAAGTTGGGCAGACGACGAACAGTCAGTTCGCGGCCTTCCCGATCCTTGAACACGGGATGTCCTAACCAGTTTTCAGCAATCCCATCCCCCTTATTCATAGGGCCAGTACGGAACAACCCACCCTTAGCAGGACTGTTACCCACATAGTCATAGAAGGCGAGTTTTTCAGGGATTGCAGAATAAGCCTCACTCAGGCTGACACCATTAGCGAGATCGGCTTGTACTCGCTTCTCGATCTCTTGTCTGAAATAGCCACTATCCCATTGATAGCGAGTTGGGCCAAACAGTTCGATCGGGGTAGCCGCATTGCCATACCACATCGTTCCCGCCACCACAAACGCCGCAAAGAACACAGCCGCGATACTGCTGGACAGAACGGTTTCAATATTCCCCATCCGCAGAGCCTTATACAGCCTTTCGGGAGGACGAACACTGAGGTGGAACAATCCGGCAATCACTCCGACAACGCCTGCGGCAATATGGTGAGCCACAATTCCACCAGGGTTGAACGGATTAAACCCAGATGGCCCCCATTCAGGAGCAACAGGTTGAACGCTACCAGTCAAACCATAGGGGTCTGAAACCCACATTCCAGGGCCAAACAGGCCAGTTAAATGGAATGCTCCAAAACCGAAGCAAAGAAGTCCAGATAAGAACAGGTGAATCCCGAACATTTTAGGCAGGTCAAGAGCAGGCTCGCCCGTCCGGGGATCTCTGAACAGTTCTAAGTCCCAATAAACCCAGTGCCATACGGCAGCCAGGAACAGCAGACCGGAAAGAATAATGTGGGCAGCAGCGACACCTTCAAATGACCAGAATCCAGGGTCAACCCCAGATTCCCCGGTAATGCTCCAACCAGCCCAGGAGCCTGTAACACCCAAACGAGCCATAAACGGCAGGACAAACATGCCTTGCCGCCACATGGGATTTAGTACAGGGTCACTGGGATCAAAAATTGCTAACTCATACAACGCCATAGAACCTGCCCATCCTGCTACCAAGGCAGTATGCATCAGGTGTGTGGCAATTAGCCGTCCTGGATCATTAATCAGGACTGTATGTACACGGTACCAGGGTAGTCCCATCGACTACGCTCCTCCTTGTAAATCGCTTTAGTTTGACGCCTCTCTTTGAATCTTATTAAAGGGCTGGGATCTAGTAAATCCGAATAGTCAGCCTTTAACTCGTCTTTGCCCCTTGCAGAGTTAACCCAATCAACCAGGAAATTGAATATAGGCAGGTGTGCAAGAAAGCAGACATGGAAAAATGAAAGTGTATAAAGAAGTGTAACCAGTGGTCAAGGCTATTGCAAGCCACTAGAAAGCTTCTAAAGTGTTTTAGGAAAGAACTTGGTTTAGCCCTCCTTCAACCCTCTATTAACAGCCTCATTACAGAATGTTGACTACAAATCTCTCATTTATTAACCCCCTTATCGGTTAAAATATATTAAGTTTAACTAAGTTTTTTAAGGTGATGGAGCTTAATTTCCCTTTCTAAAAACGGTTCAGGGAAACGGTTTGAGATTTGCTAGTGTTGAGTCAGATTAAAGGTGTGACCATGGCTGTAATCAAGTTTGTCAACGAAAATCGAGAAGTCATTGCGGCAGATGGCGCGAATCTCAGGTTCAAAGCCCTTGAGAATAACATCGATATTTATACCCTGGTTGGTAAGTTGATGAACTGTGGTGGCTATGGACAGTGTGGTACTTGTGTGGTGGAGGTTGTAGAGGGGGAAGAACATCTTTCGCCCCGGACTGACGTGGAGAAGCGCAAATTGAAGAAAAAGCCAGACAGCTACCGTTTGGCTTGTCAAACTCTGGTTAACGGCCCTGTGAGTATCAAAACGAAGCCGTGATGATGAAACCCTATGCTGCGATCGGCGTATAAGACCAGTGGTATTCTATATAGCAATCGCAGTTGTCTCAAATCTGAAGGAAGGAGTAGCGCGTTATGCAAGTTAATGACTTGGGCTTTATCGCCAGTATTCTGTTCGTTCTGGTTCCATCTGTCTTCCTGCTAATTCTGTACATTCAAACTGCTAGCAGTCAGGCTAACAAGGACTCCTAAGCGATCGCTGATCGGCTCTCAGCCTGAAGACATTTTTCATGGAACCTACCAGGCTGATCACGTTTTAGATGCTTTTGGATTCATAGCCTGTTGCTCATCAACATCAGGCGATCGACGATCGCAACCTGAATAATCTGAATAGCTTGCCAGGTATCCCTTAAGGTAGTAAAGGTTTAAGGATTAGGTTGGGGCGGTTTTTGAGAATTTAGATGCAACTCTTCAATAGTGGCTGCATCCAGGTTTTCCAGAAGAGCCTGTAACTTAATTCGGTAGATATAAGGCCATCCACCCTTTGCCTCAATATCTCTCAGGAGTTTATACAGGGCTTGACGGTTGTCTGGCAAGGATGCTTGAAAAAGATTGTCTCGAATCTCTTGATGCAATTTTTCTAAGGTTCTTAAAATTCCCAGCAGCCCAAGACTATTGTTGCCATATTCCTGAGCGGTTTTCCAAATGCTCTCCGTAGCCGTTTGTAGGCGCTTTTCCAGTTCTTCTAATTGAACGTCCTCATTCTCAATCATTGGGAAAGTTTCCTAGATTTACGGGGCAAAGTGTTAGAGCATTTTTGTGCTTGAGATTCAGAGCCTATTGACCGACCTGATAAGTACTTGAGTCAAGCATGGCAGATTCTTTCGCGATCGCAAATCTCTGATATTAAGTATTAGCATCTATTTTGTGGGATCCTAGCATTGATACACATTTTGGAGTCCAGATGTTTCTTGCCAGTCCCTCGCGGATGGCTCTAAGCGTCTGGTACTCGCCTCTTAGCTTGTCCAGAAAACTCTGAAATATTGCATGAAAAGCTGGACTGGGAAATTTACATTACATCTATTTTGAGGTTGTTCATGAGGTACCGTGCTCTAGTCGTTACACTCCTGGCGCTTTGTTTCAGTCTACTTACTGCCTGCGCTGAAAGCCCTGCTATGAGTAGGGAAGCTATGACTTATGACCAAATTAGAGGCACAGGTTTAGCCAATACCTGTCCTCAAATCCCTGAGACTAGCCGGGGTTCGATTCCGATCGACCCCAATAAAACCTATCACCTGACCAGCTTGTGTTTGCAGCCAACTAGCTTTCTCGTGAAAGAAGAGGCCGCCAATAAGCGGCAGGCTGCGGAATATGTTTCTACTAAACTGATGACCCGTTATACGTCATCCATTGATGCAGTGCAAGGAACGCTCAAGCCAAATGCGGATGGCAGCTTGACGTTTACTGAGGAAGATGGCTTAGATTTTCAGCCTATTACCGTTCAACTCCCTGGTGGAGAGCGGGTTCCGTTCCTCTTTACCATTAAGGATCTAGTGGCAACCACCCAGCCCGGACAATCATCAGTCAATGCTTCTACGGATTTTGAAGGGGAGTTTAAAGTTCCTTCTTACCGGACTGCAAATTTCCTGGATCCTAAAGGGCGTGGCTTGACCGCAGGATATGATAGTGCGGTGGCGCTTCCCTCTGCCGCAGACAGTGAAGAGTTAGCCAAGGAAAACGTTAAGCGCTTCCAGCTTGACAAAGGTAAAATCTCTCTCCAGGTAACCAAGGTCGATAGTTCAACTGGAGAGGTTGCAGGCAACTTTGAAAGTAATCAACCTTCGGAAACGGACATGGGTTCTCACGAACCTAAAGACGTGAAAATCCGTGGGCTTTGGTATGCTCGAGTCGAGCCTGCAGCGTAGAAGTATCTGAATTTTTGAGATCGAAGTTGCTAAATTCAGAATTTTTGTCGTCAGTAACGTAAGTTGCTTGCTCATGTATGAGCTTTTAAAGGGGCATTAGCCCCTTTTTATATAGGGGCTTGTTCTGATACGACTCCAGAGTTTTGAAGATTAGAGGGTATTTTAAAAGCCCCAGTTTATACCCTTGATCTGTAAGGGCGTAGCATTCGGGTAACAGTTTTGCGGTAG
>JBBIQC010000129.1:6064-9549 GCA_037442585.1 Oscillatoriales cyanobacterium bin_317 | reverse complement strand
TGATGGCACAATCCGGTCGTCTGGATGCCATCTCCGAGTTAATCGTGCGTTTCCAGGGAATTTTGCAACGGATTCGCTATGCCCCCAAACCGATCGTCGCCGCGGTTCAGGGACGTGCTCTGGGTGGGGGTTGTGAACTGGTGATGGCCTGTCCCCATGTGGTAGCCGCCGCAGAAACCTACATCGGTCTGGTCGAACTGGGAGTAGGACTGATTCCCGGTGCAGGTGGCATCATGCGGACGGTTGCTCGTACTGTAGAACGGGCCGCTTCCGAATCGCCCAGCCATATCCGCCCCTACTTGCAAACCGCCTTTGAAACGATCGCCAAGGCCAAAGTCTCCAGCAGTGCCTACGAAGCTCAGGATCTGGGATTCCTGCCGCTCTGCGCCCGCATTCTGATGAATGGCGATCGCCGTCTCGCGGTTGCCAAAGCCGAAGTGCTGCACCTGGATGAAGCGGGCTATCTGCCTCCCCCCCCTCAAAATGCCATTATGGTACTCGGTCGTCCCGCCAGAGCTGCCCTAGAACACGCTGCTTACGTCTTCCAGCAAAGTGGCTATGCCAGCGAATACGATCGCTACCTGGCCGGACGGTTAGCCTACGTCATGACTGGCGGCGACCTCACCGCACCCGCCCTCGTTGCCGACGACTACCTGCTGCAACTGGAACGCCAAGTCTTCGTCCCCCTCCTGAGCCAACCCAAAACCCAAGCGCGAATTGCTCACATGTTGAAGACGAAGAAACCGTTGAGGAATTAGGTGGATGGGTGGGTGAGTGAGTGAGGTAATGAGTTTTGAGTTTTAAGTTCTAAGTTTTGAGTTCACACCTACCTACCTACTCACCTACTCACCTCAATCCAAAATCCAAAATCTAAAATCCAAAATTGGTACCCCTCTTATGAACAACGCATATATTGTCAGCAGTGTCCGTACTGCGGTTGGAAAAGCGCCCCGTGGTACCCTCCGGAATATGCGACCGGATGATATGGGAGCCGTTGCGGTCAAAGGCGCGATCGCCAAAGTTGCAGGTCTGTCTCCCGATCAGATTGATGATCTGATCATGGGCTGTTCCTTTCCAGAAGCGGAGCAGGGCTTTAATCTGGGGCGGGTGATCGCGCAACGGGCTGGACTGCCGGATACGGTGGCAGGCTGTACGGTGAACCGCTTCTGTGCTTCTGGATTACAGACGATCGCGATGGCAACGCAGGCAATTGCAACCGGCCAGGCGGATGTGATTGTGGCGGGTGGCGCGGAATCGATGAGCCTGATTCCAATGGGTGGCCACATGCTGTCGCCTAATCCCGATTTGATCGAGAATATGCCGCAGGTCTACTGCACGATGGGCATTACAGCAGAAAATGTTGCCCAGCAGTATCAGGTTTCTCGTGAGGATCAGGATGCCTTTGCTTGGCGATCGCATCAACGAGCAGTCGCAGCCATTCAAGCCGGGCGATTTGAGGAAGAAATCGTTCCCCTGTCTGTCAAAGAAACGCTGTATATGGACGGCAAACCCCAGACGATCGAAACCGTGTTCAAAGTTGATGAAGGGCCACGTCCAGATACCAGCCTGGAAGCCTTAGCCAAACTGCCCGCTGCCTTCCGGGTAGGAGGAACGGTAACGGCTGGAAGTTCTTCTCAAATGTCCGATGGGGCCGCTGCCACGATCGTCATGAGTCAGCGCAAGCTGGAGGAGTTGGGCGTGAAACCAATGGGACGGTTACTGGGATATGCCGTTGCGGGAGTGCCACCGGAAGTCATGGGGCTGGGGCCGATCGCAGCGATTCCCAAGGTTCTCAAACAGGTGGGTTTAACCCTGGATGACATTGGCTTGATTGAACTGAATGAAGCCTTTGCCGCTCAATCTCTTGCCGTCATCCGCAAGTTGGGCCTGAATGAAGACATGATTAATGTCAATGGTGGCGCGATCGCATTAGGTCATCCGTTGGGAATGTCTGGTGCGAAGTTAACGGCGACCCTATTACATGAAATGAAGCGTCGTGGTATTCGTTATGGCCTGGTGACGATGTGCGTTGGCGGTGGCATGGGTGCAGCGGGCGTAGTTGAGAATCTGATGCTGTAAGGGCGTAGCATTCGGCAGTTAATCCTGATGTCATGGCAAAGATTACTGGCCGAATGCCATGCCCCTACGAAATCCTGGGTTTACTCTTAAAGATTTTGGAAGATGATTATGGCTGTTGAATCTACTATTACGATTGTCATCCTTGCTCTATTACTAATTCCTCTAGGTTATCTCGGTGTGCCACTGTGGGGATGGACATTTTATGGTGTAGCGGTACTAGCTCTCTTACAAGCTCCCTTGTGGTTGTGGATACTGGCTGCTGTGCTAGCGATCGCGCTCAATCTCCCTCTTTTACGACGATCGCTCCTGACCGCACCGATTATGAAAGTAATTCAGACCTTGAAACTGCTGCCTGCGATTTCGGAAACGGAACGGGCGGCGATCGAAGCGGGTAGTGTATGGGTCGAGGGTGAATTCTTTTCTGGGGCACCCAATTGGCAGCGACTGAACAGTGAATCCTATCCTGAACTGACCCCAGAAATTCAGGCGTTTCTGGATGGGCCTGTGGAACAGGTCTGCCGGATGGCGACGGATTGGGAGATTCAGCAACGTAAGGATTTGCCACCGGAAGTATGGGACTACCTGAAGCAAGAGCGTTTCTTCGGCATGATGATTCCCCAGCAATACGGCGGTTTGGGATTCTCTAATCAGGCGTACAGTGCGGTGATGGTAAAGCTGGCTTCCCGCTCCTTCATCCATACGGCTACCGTCGGTGTCACCAATTCCCTCGGTCCTGCCAAGTTGTTGCTCAACTACGGCACGACTGAGCAGAAAGACTACTACCTACCACGATTGGCACGGGGAGAAGAAATTCCCTGTTTTGCCCTGACGGAACCGACGGCTGGATCAGATGCCGCCAGCATTACCTCTGAAGGGGTGGTGTTCCGGGGCGAAGATGGCAAGCTGTATTTGCGGCTGAATTTCCGCAAGCGGTATATCACGTTGGGCGCGATCGCCACCCTGATTGGACTGGCGTTTAAACTGCGGGATCCAGATCAGTTATTGGGTAAAGGTGAACAGGTTGGCATCACCTGCGCCTTGATTCCCGCCAACACTCCAGGAGTCATTCTCGGTAAACGACATGACCCAATGGGTGTTCCTTTTTACAACTCGCCGATCGCAGGTCGGGATGTGGTTGTTTCCGTGGATCAAATTATCGGCGGTGTGGAGCAGGCGGGACAGGGCTGGAAGATGCTGATGCAATCTCTGGCCGCGGGACGGGGCATTAGTTTTCCGGCTACCTGCACTGGCATTGCCAAATTTGTTACACGAGTCACCAGTGCCCATGCGGTCGTCCGGCGGCAGTTCGGCTTATCGATCGGACGGTTTGAAGGGATTGAAGAACCCCTGGCCCGGATTGGCGGCCTGACCTATCTGATGGAAGCGGCCCGCAATTACACCTGTGC
>JBBIQC010000129.1:1358-6002 GCA_037442585.1 Oscillatoriales cyanobacterium bin_317 | reverse complement strand
CGCAAGATCATCAACGATGGTATGGACATTCTGGGTGGTGCCGGCATCTGTCGCGGCCCCAGAAACCTGCTGGCCAACATTTACATCGCTACGCCGATTCCGGTAACGGTGGAAGGAGCCAATATCCTTACCCGTACTATGATGATTTTTGGTCAGGGCGTGATCCGGTGTCATCCCTTTGTCTATCAGGAAGTCCTGGCGATTGAAAACAATGATGTCAAACAATTTGATCAGGCATTATGGCATCATCTTGGTCTGATGGTGCGCAATAGTTTTCGGGTAGTACTGCTGAGTCTGACGCGCGGCTATCTGGCGCGCCCTCCCGTGGCTGGCCCAACGGCCCGGTATTACCAGAAACTGGCCTGGGCTGCCGCGATCTTTGCCTGGCTTACGGACTTGTCTCTCCTGGGACTGGGCGGTAGCTTGAAGCGACGGGAAACCATTACGGGACGATTTGCCGATGTACTGTCCTGGATGTATTTAGGGGCGGCCACGCTCCGGCGGTTTGCAGCCGAAGGGCGGCAGCCAGAGGATTTACCCTATGTTCACTGGGCGATGCAATATGCCCTGGCTCAGATACAACAGGCATTTGAGGGACTGTTTAAGAACCTGCCTGTTCCCCTGCTGGGAAGTTTGCTACGAGGGCCAGGGCTGGCATGGCTGAGGCTGAATCCGTTGGGTACGTTCCCTTCTGATACTCTTGGCAGTGAGGTGGCGCATCACCTGCAAACGCCGGGAGACGATCGCGATCGGCTGACTGCCAACATTTATGTGCCCTCCCATCCCGATGAAACGTTAGGACGATTGGAACAGGCGATGCGGCTTGCCATTCAGGCTGAAGGCATTTTGAAGACCATCAAAGCAGCCAGTAAAGGCGGACAACTGCCTCCAGGGAAACCGGAACGGTTAATCGAGGCGGCGGTGACAGCGGGAATCATTTCCCAGGCAGCGGCCAATCAAGTGCGAGAAGCCGAACGGTTGCGATTAGAGGCGATTCAGGTGGATGCCTTTACGCTGGCGGAGTATCAGGGCAAGGGGCGATCGCTCCCGGAGGCCACCCTTTCCCAGCGGTAGAAAGCCTCTCCGCATCGGGGAGGGGCGAGGGAAGGGGTTTTTAAGGTGAATGAGATAATCTCAGACCTCTACCCTTATGTAAGATCTGTTAAGAAATCGACTGAACAATTTAATCTTTGAGGACAATACTTAGAGGTGATGCATGATGCTACTCCAGCCTTTTTCTATATAAGAATTCGGAGTCATTGAGTCCGAGATCCTAAGCGACAAGCAATGGCCAGGAGTCGATTATGGACACGTTAATAGGAACTGTTTTAGAGAGCGCTGAGAAACAGGATTTCCAGCAGTTTATCCAGCAACTGTCTACCCACGATCGCCGTTATTTGCTGAGAAATGAAATCCTGCAGGCCTTTGCTAATTATTGCCAGGAAAAAGAAAAGCCTGTCTATTTTTTCCACTCCTCGGCTCTGGGTGAATTAGTCCATGCCATTCACGAAATCTTACTGGAGGAGGATGACATCTGGCTGGTGCTGCGAACCCGCATTGCCAGTCAGGAAAGCTGGCGGCTGAGTGTTGATTTGTCTGAATTTGAACTGGTGCCTGTGCGGCAGCTTTTGGATGCCCGTACTCGCTTTGCCCGATCGCTGCCAGACCATCGCCTCAGTAAAACGCTGGCAGAGGATCAGCGGCTCCTTTGTATTAACTTTGCGCCCTTTCATCGAGATACGCCCAATATTGATGATCCTCGCAATATTGGTCAGGGTTTAACTTTTCTTAATCGTTACCTCTGTAACCAATTATCAACCTATCCCGATTACTGGGTCGAGGCTCTGTTTGGCGTATTGCAAAGACAGGAATTTGATGGCATTCCCTTATTGATTAGCGATCGCATTCCCGCGGGCACGCATCTCCATGAAGCGGTGCTGCAAGCCCTCAGAAAAGTCAGCCAGTATCCCGCCGACACGCCCTACGCGACTCTGCACCTGGCACTCCAGGAAATAGGCTTTGAACCGGGCTGGGGCAATACGGCAGGACGAGTCTATGAAACCCTGGAATTGCTCGATCGCCTCCTGACGGTGCCTTCCCCTGCCCTATTGGAAGCCTTTGTATCCCGCATTCCTGCCTTTTTACGAGTGGTGCTGGTGTCAGTTCACGGTTGGGTGGGTCAGGAAGAAGTTTTGGGACGGGCTGAAACGATGGGTCAGGTGATCTACGTGCTAGAGCAAGCCCGCCGCCTGGAACAACAATTGCAGCAGGATGTGGAACTGGCTGGGCTAACCTGGTTGGGAATCCAGCCCCATGTCACCATTCTCACCCGCCTGATTCCTAATTGTGAAGGAACTCAGTCCAGTCAGCGGTTGGAAAAACTGGAAGGTACTAAAAATGGCTGGATTTTGCGGGTTCCCTTCCGGGAGTTTAATCCGCAAGTGACCCAGAACTGGATCTCCAAGTTTGAAATCTGGCCCTATCTAGAATCTTTTGCGCTGGATGCAGCCCCGCAACTGATCAAGCATTGTGGTGGCAATCCCAATCTAATCATTGGTCATTACAGTGATGGCAATCTGGTGGCCTATCTTCTGGCACGACAATTTAATGCCATTCAATGTAATATTGCTCACTCCCTGGAAAAATCCCGGTATCTATTTAGCGATCTCTACTGGCAGGAGTTTGAAGATCGCTATCATTTTTCCGCCCAATTCACGGCGGATCTGATTACCATGAATGCAGCCGATTTCATCATTACTTCCTCCTACCAGGAGATTATGGGCACACCCGATGCGATCGGGCAATATGAATCTTACAAATCATTCACCATGCCGCAGCTTTATGATGTGGTGGATGGAATTAATTTGTTCAGTCCGCGATTTAATGTTGTGCCTCCGGGGATTAATGAATTGCGTTATTTTCCTTATTCCCAGCGAGAATTACGCAAGCGACAATTCCACCCTCAGCATGCAACGAGCCTCTGCCAGCAGGTGCATGAACTGCTGTTTGAACGGCAGGGTTCCACCATCCTGGGAACTTTAGACCATCCTGAAAAACGACCAATTCTGGCGGTTGGTGCTATCAGTCAAACCAATAATCAAACAGAATTAGTCAAATGGTTTGGTCAATCTCAAGCACTGCGAGAGCGTTGCAATCTAATTCTAATTACAAACAAATTCTGCACCACGAAAGCCAGTACATCGGAAGAGGCTCAGGAAATTGCCAGACTGCATGAATTGATTCAGGAGTATCACTTACAAGGACAGATGCGGTGGATCGGAATGCAACTCACTGGTGATCAAATGAGTGAGGTGTATCGGGCGATCGCCGATCATCAGGGCATCTTCATTAACTTTGCTCGGCTCGAGTCCTTTGGCCGCAGTGTGCTGGAGGCGATGCGATCGGGATTGCCGGTATTTGCGACTGAATTTGGCGGCGTTGCAGAAATTATTCAGGATGGGGATAACGGGTTTTATATTAACCCCACAGATTTTGGTGCAACTACTGAAAAAATTCTGGCATTTCTCAATCAGAGTGATGCCGATCCGCAACTGTGGCAGCGGGTGTCCCAACGGGCCATTCAGCGTATCGATCGCCTCTGTAATTGGGAAACTCATGTCAGACAGTTATTACTGTTTGCTAGAGTCTACGGCTTTTGGGATTATGTTTCTCGGAATAGCCGAGAAGCCTTGCATTGCTATCTGGATGCTTTATTCCACTTGCTCTATAAACCCAGAGCCGCAAACATTCTGGATCAGCATTGGCAACGATAAGGCAGGGAGGAGTGAACATGAGTCAATCTGTGAGTCATTTCCTGGAAGATACCAAAATTCAGGCCACCTCAGCACTCCCCCAGACCAGTCAATTAATTTATACGGACTGGACGTTGATTGAACGAGGGTTTGACCCCAGCCAACTACATGCCAGAGAAACAGTATTCACGATTGGCAATGGGTATCTGGGCACACGCGGCTCATTTGAAGGAGGCTATCCCCGCTCAATGCCGATGACCCTGATTCAGGGGGTGTACGACGCAGTACCCGTGATGTATACCGAACTGGTCAATTGTCCCGATTGGTTACCGCTGGCCATTACCCTCAATGGAGAAGCCCCCCGACGCACCGAACGATTTCGCATGGAACAGGGAGAAATCTTGCAGTACGAACGACAGCTTGATTTACGGTGCGGCACCCTGAAGCGCTTCATTCGCTGGCGCAGTCCCGGTGGCAAGACGGTGGATTTGCAGTTTGAACGCTTTGCCAGTTTAGCGGATCCTCATATTCTGGCGCTGCGCTGTCTGGTGACTCCGATCGATTGGGAAGGCACGATCGCGGTGCATGCCAGTATTAATGGGTATGCCGAAAATCAGGGCTTTAATCATTGGGATTTGCTGACTCAGGAAGATTCAGAAACGGATGCTGCTGAGGCGGCTCAACCGACGATCGGGTTGGCGGCTCGGACACGCCAGTCGCAAATTGAACTGGGGATGGCGGCGACCGTGCATATTCAGGGAACCGCCGCTACCTTTCAATTTGAAACTGCACCGGGCTATCCCACCCTGATGGCTTCCTATCAGGCAACTCTGGGGCAAACGGTGGTTGTTGAGAAAATGGTGACTGTGTACACCTCGCGGGACGTAGATCA
>JBBIQC010000129.1:0-1348 GCA_037442585.1 Oscillatoriales cyanobacterium bin_317 | reverse complement strand
GCTGGAGGTTGCCCGCCATCAGTTAGCCGCCTTACCCACCTATGACACCTGCTACCAGCAACACCAACAAGCCTGGGAAGCTGCCTGGAGCAATAGTGATATCGTGATTGAGGGGGATCCCAAGGCGCAATTGGCCGTTCGCTACAGCATCTTCCAACTGCTGATTAGCGCTCCCTGGTGGCATTCCCAGGCCAGTATTCCAGCCAAAACCCTGTCTGGCTTTGCCTATCGGGGACATATTTTCTGGGATACGGAAATTTTTATGCTGCCCCTGTTTACGTTTACCCAGCCCGAATTAGCCCGTCATTTATTGAATTACCGCTATCACACCCTGGAAGGGGCACGCCGCAAAGCCCGTAACTATGGCTATAAGGGGGCCATGTTTGCCTGGGAAAGTGCCGATACAGGCGATGAGGTGACTCCCCGCTGGGCCTTACCGACCGATCCCTATGCCAGTGATATTCGCATCTGGTGCCGCGATCGCGAAATTCATATTAGTGCCGATATTGTCTATGCCGTCTGGCAATACTGGCAGGCAACCGGGGATGACCCGTGGCTGCGGGATTACGGCGCAGAAATCATTCTGGATACGGCTGTATTCTGGATGAGCCGGGTGGAGTGGAATAGCCACTTCGAACGCTACGAATTACGGGAGGTGATCGGAGCGGATGAATACCATGAGCACGTGAATAATAATGCCTTCACCAACCGCATGGCTCAGTGGCATTTAGAAAAAGCGATCGCCGTCTACACCTGGCTGCAAAACGTGGCTCCGGAGCAGGCCGCCGCTTTGAACCAGAAACTGGAACTGACGCCCGAACGGGTGCAACGCTGGCAGGATATTGCCACTTACCTGTGGATTCCTGGCGATCCAGAGACTGGATTTATCGAACAGTTTGAGGGCTTCTGCAAGCTGGAAGATATCGATCTGCCAGCCTATGAACCCCGGACGCAATCCATGCAAACCATTTTGGGAATTGATGGAGCCAATAAACGGCAAGTCCTCAAGCAACCAGATGTGCTAATGCTGCTGTACTTAATGCGGCAATGGCAGGAATCTCCTTACAGTCCCGATCGCCTGAAGACCAATTGGGACTATTACGCCCCCCGTACCGATATTACCTATGGCTCCTCCCTTGGCCCGGCAATTCATGCCATTCTAGCGGCAGACATCGGGGACAGTGCTACAGCCTATCGCCACTTTATGCAAGCTGCTCTGGTGGACTTAGAAAATACCCGTGGCAACGCCAGTGAAGGCATTCATGGAGCCTGTGCCGGAGGCGTGTGGCAGGCCATTGTCTTTGGCTTTGCCGGAATTCGCTTCCAGAATAACCAACCCCTGGCAACT
>JBBIQC010000128.1:0-9618 GCA_037442585.1 Oscillatoriales cyanobacterium bin_317 | reverse complement strand
TTCCAATCGGGAGATTCCCCATTACTATCTGGAAACTCAAATTGATATGAGTCATCCGCTGCAGTGGTTGGCAGAGGAGAATGAACGGCGATCGATTAAAGACCGAATTTTGCCAGTGGTATTGCTGATTAAAGCTACGGCCAGGGCACTGATCCAGGTTCCAGAACTGAATGGTTATTGGGTAGACGATCAGTTGCAGGTTCAGGAATCCATTCATATCGGCTTTGCCATTTCCCTGCGGCAGGGCGGATTAGTCACCCCTGCGATTCATCATGCTGACCTCAAGAGCCTGGATGAGTTGATGGCCACTCTGCGGGACTTGATCGAACGCACCCGTGGCGGACGGCTCCGCAGTTCGGAACTGACGGATGCCACGATTACCCTGACCAGCCTGGGGGATATTGGGGTGGAAAAGGTGTTTGGCGTGATTTACCCGCCCCAGGTGTCGCTGGTGGGGTTTGGCAAGATCACGGAACAACCCTGGGCCGAGCGGGGGATGCTGGATGTGCGATCGGTTTTAACGGCAACGCTGGCGGGCGATCACCGGGCGACGGATGGCATCATCGGCGCAAGATTTTTGCAGGCGGTGAATGCTCAACTCCAGGCGGTCGAGCAGTTATGAATAGCTACAGAAACTGTTCCTTAATGACTTGAAAGGAGGTTGAACTACAGACAATGACTGGATCCTCCCTAACCCTCCTTAACAAGGAGGGAACCGAACCAAAAATGCTGAAAGTCCCCCTTTTTAAGGGAAATTAGGGGGATCCCAATTCTGCTTTACAGAGAGTTCTTCAGCCACCTAATCGAAATCAATGATGAATACTCAATCCGCACAAATGAAGGAAACGCTCCTCAATCTTTTAAGAAACATCGCCCCCGACACCGATTTGGAGGCTTTGGGAGAGGACGCAGATATTCGCCAAACCCTGGGAATCGACTCCTTTGACTTCCTCAACTTCATGATTGGTATCAGTGAATCGTTTGGAGTCGAAATCCCTGAAACGGATTACGGCAAGCTGATTACGCTTGCGGATGTGATTCGGTATGTTGAGGTTCATACTCATTGAAAATGGAGAAGAGCGATCGCACCTTTGGAGGAAATTTGCCAGAATAGGGTGAAAAGCAGGAGATCGTCGGCTACTGAGTTAGGTTACGGTAAAGGCAGGCATCTCCATCTGTTCCGTTAGACTCAATCAAAGTTGTGAAATCATCATCCGCCAGTTCTCATAATTACAAGCAAGGAGTGCGCTCACCATCTATTCAAATGAGGAAGAAAAGGGTTTAACTAAGTCTAGGGATGTTGGACTGGCTAGTCTGAAGGCATATCCCTTTGAGCCAATGCGACTGCAATCAGCTACAGGCATCGCTGTAACAGCTTGCCCTGAAATCGTTTCGATGCGCCAATTGACTCCTGCAATTATATTTGTATTAAACAGGATTTGCAATGGAGGACTACGATTCTCATTGGGTACTCGGTAGGGCCATTGCAAGACTCCCCAATTTCCTGGGAGCAAAACACCAGCATTTAGCCATGGACTAGCTTCTGTAGTACCCCATCGGTACTGGAATGAAACTGGGCGTCCAGTTTGATTGGCAATACAAACCACACCTACAGTGGATGGGAGAGTAGACGGTAGTCGCTCTTTTTGAGCTTCTAGTAGTCGCTCTTTTTGAGCTTCTATTTGTTGCTGAGCCTTCCCAAGCTGCTCTACTTTTTCCTGTTCCCGTTGCTTGGCTTCTTGTTCCCGTCGTTGAGCTTCTTGTTCCTGTTGCTTAGCCCACAGCAATTTTTGTTGCACTTCTTTCTGTTCCGCCCAAAAGTGATAGCCTAAATAACTCATTCCCGCAACCAAGACCAAAGTGATTCCCGCAATTACAACACCCAACATATGCCGTGGTTTGTTTGAAACAGGCACTACTCCGTCTGGTTTTTCTAGAAAAGTTTCTGAGCTTTTTTGAACAGATCCTGCAGTTTGCGAAGGTGAGTTTGTTAATGAGCTAGCCAATTTGATTTCTGGCTGAGAAGAGATGAACTGAACATCTGTCTCCTTGATTGGCTCTGGCAAAGGAGTTGTCTGAGGTTCTGGCGACGGGGCGATCTCAGCTTCAATGGATGTAACATCTTCCCGCCTGAGTCCCAGCATTTCCTGATAATGTTTCAGATCTCGACGAGTGTTCTCACTCATCGGAAATTCGGCTTTGACTGCTGCGGCAAAAGCTTCCTTATAGTGTTGGATGTTGTCCAAGCGATCTCGGTACGGACGCAGAACAGTTTCCTCAATTTCTGCGATTTCTTCTGGGGATAATTTCAGTTGACTGGACAACGTCTTCAAAATCATACATCCAAACTCTGGAATCTCTCCCCGCTTGGCATATCGTTCAACCTCTCGATGATATTTCAGCTTGGGATCAGTCACTTTAGCCGTAGCGATTTTAATGTCGAACCCCTCATCTTTCAGGACAATAATCTTGGGACTCATCCCAGGTGCAGTGTCCTGAACTTTACGACAGGCATAGTCATGGAGTTCTTGCACTGAAATGAAACCATCATTGTCTTGATCGGCAACCCCTGTTTGAATGCCTTCTACTAAATAGCGGGTATAAATTGATAAATCAATGCCCTTCTCTTCAAAGGAATACTGGATTGCACTAGTGGAGGCTAACACAACCCGCCCTTCAGCACCTAATTGCCTTTCCAGATCGATAGAACTATCATCTCTTGCAACTAAACTGCCAAATGCCCCACTAAAACAGCAGTCCAAAATTAATACCTGCCGCTTTGACTTACTATCACGAGAACAATTGTGGATAAAGCTGGCCGCTACGGCTGTGGACTTGATTAGTTCTCCATGTTCATCTTTCTGCGTGTTGGATGCAGCGAGATACAAGTCACCTCGTTCATCCTTAATCCCATGTCCAGAAAAAAATAGGAGGACTAAATCATCCCGCTGGCGATCGCGAAACCATAGCTCAATTTCACGCTCCATTTCCCAGTGATTAGGATTGATTAGAGGCTTTACTACGTCAAACCCACCCATCTCAGAATTTTGCAAAACCTCCTGGATTGCTGCCACATCCCTTGGTGCAGCAGGCAAAGGTTTTAGCCCTAAGCCATACTCATTGATTCCGATGAGTAATGCAACCTTTGCCATAAATTCCCCCTTAAGCCAACTGTGCTAGTCGTTCAATTGCTTGCACGGCATCCTGCAACTGTTGCCGACTGCAATACTCCAACTTGTAGCTTTTGCCATTCGTAGTAAATTCCAGTTTCAAGGATTTACCATAGAAACGTTCTCCCAGAAAATCCATTAAGGTTTTAAGATTTTTCACACTCACTTCCGCTTGCAAAACACCAATCACAAAGGCCGCGAGACCAGGTTTACCGCCTTCAGGAATCTTTGACTGTCTAAGTAAGTGAACATCTTCCGCTAATTCACTCAATTCTTCTGCCAGATTACGAGTCAAGGATTCTAACTCTTCAAGTTCTAAACCTACCTCGGTTTTGGTGAGGTCAATGAGCACCTTTACAGTAGACGAGCACGCCATTCTTCAATCCTCCTTGGCGTTCTATCTTAATTCTATAAAGAAAAAGACAGAGAACCGCAGTTCCTTCAAAACACTTAAACCCATTGCAATAGCGATCGCATCCAGCAACATCATCTCCTTACGCCCTGCGATCGCCATCTGACTGAGTACCATCGTCAGGTTACAAAGTACGATCGCGATCGCACTTTGTAATATCGTTGCGTGACTCGACGCGATCAGCGTGTGATCAAGCAACATCGGCGTGTGACTTGATGCGATCGCGATATTACTCGATAACATTGCCGCATTCATAATAAAAAATTATGCCAATTCGAGTAAAACATAAACGTTACTCGATAACATCGTGGCATTCATAATAAAAAGTTATCTCGATCTCAATAAAACATAAACGTTACTCGATAATACCCTGATCTTGCTTTGTACGATGCCTCTGTAACTCAGTAACACCTCGATTTCTCTGCATTCACCCGCGATCGTAACCAGTCCCATGACTGTGCTACAAAGCGGGGCGCGATCGCGGATTCCCTCAATTCCCCATCGGTAAAGCCGTGAATTCATTGGACAGCTTCACCAGGGAGGCACGATTCATCTAACGTAACCCCATCCTCATTGACATAGAGCTTTGGCTTTATCCGTTGTTTCCCAGGGCAGGAGTCCCAGATCCAGGCGACCTACGTGCCCGTAAGCGGCCAGCTTTTGATACAGGCCACCCTTCGTCAGGGAGGGGAGAAAACGCAGGTTGAACTGGCGGATGATTCCTCCCAGGCGAAAGTCCATTTGTTGTTCTAGCAGGGTCGCGATCGCATCGTCGGGTAACTTGCCCGTGCCAAAGGTTTCCACCTGAATACTGACGGGTCTGGCCAGTCCCACCGAATAGCTGAGTTGCACTTCACATTCTTCGGCCAGTCCTGCAGCTACCACATTTTTGGCAGCATAGCGGGCGGCATAGGCTCCGACCCGATCGATCCGGCTGGGGTCTTTGCCACTGAGGGCCGCACCACTATGACGGGCATATTCTCCGTAAGTATCGATCGCGGTCTTTCGGCCCGTTAGTCCCGCGTGAATCGAGGGGCCACCAATGGCAAAGGGATCATCAGAGTCAATAAAAATGCGCGTCTTGTGATCCGGTTGAATCTCCTCCGTTTGAAAGATCGGGTCAATCACATGCTCTTGAATCTCTGCCTGGAGTTGTTTTAAGGGAATCTCCGGTGTGTTTAATTTATTTTGACTGGCCAGAATCGTAATGCTGTGAATGCGATGGGGTTTACGATCGTGATATTCTACCCCCACCTGAGTCTTGCCATCGGGGGCCAGGTAAGGCATGGTGTGATTCAATCGGACAGCCGTTAATCGTTTGGCCAGTTGATGGGCCAGCCATATCGGCAGAGGCATGAAGGCATCGGTTTGAGTGCAGGCAAAGCCAAAAACCGTCACCTGATCTTGCACGGGAATCTGTTCGATCGCGGCATCGGATAGGGTTCGTTCATCGACGGCCCGATCTCCCGTGGTGATTTCCTGAATATTGGTGAGGATGCTACAGGTTTTAGCATTAAAGTCAGGTTGATCGTATCCCACCCGATCGATCACGTTTCTAGCTGTTTTAGCCAGATCCACCGTGGCCTCAGACGCAAAGCGGGCAGAAATGAATACGATCGCAGTCGAAACGGCACATTCGGTAATCACTTTACTGAAGGGATCTTGCCGCAAAAAATCATCCACAATGGCATCACTGATCTGGTCACAGAGCTTATCTGGATGTCCTTCTGTGACCGATTCAGAGGTAAACATAAAATCGCGTTTCATAGGTGGATCAGGAATTAGGAATTAGGGATTGGGGGTTAGGGATTAGGGATTGGGGGTTAGGAATTAGGAATTAGGGATTAGGGATTAGGGATTGGCAGTGCTGGTGAAGGGGCTGCGCCTGGTTTGGTGGCCTCATTCAATAGCAATGGCAGTAGGGCACTGGCGGCGATGACGGTTGCATCCAATAGAGTGATGGGGGCGATGTGAAGCAAGGTGCGCAGTCCGGGCACGATCGCTGAGAGCAGTTGCAAGGCCAGGGAACCTGCCAGCGCGACGGTGAGATAGGGATTGGCAGGTAGGGCGTTGTGTCCCCAGCGACGAGTTTTTGAGCGACAACTGAGAGAGTGGAACAGTTGGGCACAGGTGAGGCTCATGAAGGCGATCGTACTGGCTTGGGGACTGATGCCATAGCGACCGATCGCGTAACCATAGGTTGCCACAGCGCTGGCAGACAGGGTTGTAGATTCAAACAGAATCCGCTTGAAATCGCTGGTTTGAATGATCGGTTCGTTGGGATCCCGGGGTGGCTGATTCAGGACAGCGGGATCGGGTGGATCGAGCGCCAGGGCTAAACCGGGGAAGATATCGGTGACTAAGTTGAGCCAGAGAAGCTGCATGGCGTTGAGCGGTTGCCCTAATCCCCCTCCGGTTGCGATCAACATCACCAGGATTTCACTCAGGTTGGTCGATAGGAGGAAATGGACTGACTTGCGAATGTTGTTATAAATCGTGCGTCCTCGACTGACCGCGATCGTCATGGTCTGTAAGTCATCATCTTCCAGCACCACATCTGCCACTTCCCGCGCCACATCTGTACCGATATTGCCCATTGCCACACCCACATCAGCGGCTTTCAAGGCGGGCGCATCATTAATGCCATCTCCCGTCATCGCAACGACTTTTCCAGTGCGCTGGAGTGCCTGAACAATTTGCAGTTTATGAGCCGGACTGATGCGAGCAAAAACCTGTACTCGTTCACACAAAGCTTGCATCACCTCTGGATCAAGATTGGCAAATGAGGTTGAATCGAGAATTTGCAACTGCTGTCCCTGATTCAAATTCAATTGCTTGCCAATGGCATAAGCAGTGGGACTTTGATCTCCCGTAATCATGATGGTTTCAATGCCAGCCTGATGAAAGACCTGCATCAGTTCCCTGGTATTGGCCCGAATCGGGTCTGCCATGCCTACCAATCCCAGCCAGATCAGGTTGCCCTGGTAGCCATTGTCTTCCAGACGATGGGCATAGCGATAGGCCACTCCTAACACCCGCAATGCCTGACCCGCCATGCGATCGTTCTCGATTTCGATCAGCTGGCGATCGCTCTGGGTCAGCGGCACAAGCTTACCGTCTTGCAGGCACCAGTTACACAGAGAAAGAACCTCGGTCGGACTGCCCTTCACCGCGACCAGCCGTTTCTGTCCGTCCTGCGGCATGGCTTCTGCTGGGGCAGCATGGAGGGTGGCCATGATATTGCAGTCCTGGGAGCGGTGGTGAGTCGTCAGGAGGGGATAGGTTTGCCGCAGGGTTGATACGTCAATCCCGGCTGCGATCGCCAACTCCAACAGCGCATTTTCGGTGGACGATCCTTTCAGGGCAAGGTCATCCCCCCTGGTGCCATCCACCACACTTTCGTTGCACAACACCAGAACTTGCAACAGTTTCACCAGGGTTGCCGATGCCTGGGGCTGGATCTGCTCCTGACCCTTGCTCCACTGCTGGACAGCAATATGAATCAGTTGGCGATCGGCATAGAGTTCCACGACGGACATCTTATTAATGGTGAGTGTCCCTGTTTTATCCAGACACAGGGCTTGCACAGAACCGAGCGTTTCCACGGCATCCAACCGCCGAATCAAAACCTTGTGCCGACGCATCTCTTGAATTCCCAGAGCCAGCGTTGTCGTGGCAACAGCGGGTAATCCTTCGGGAACGGCGGCCACGGCCAGGGAAACTGAGGTCTTGAGCATTTGCAAGAAGCCATAGCCACGCAACATTCCCAGCGCAAAGATGATGCCACACACGCCGCTAGACAGCATCACCAACTGACTGCCCGCCTGATTCAGTTGCCGCTGCATCGGAGTTTCTGGCATGGTGGCTTCACCCACCAGGGTTTGAATCTGCCCCATTTCAGTCGCGGCTCCGGTAGCCACCACTGCTGCCAATCCCTGTCCGCCCGTGACCAGCGTGCCCATGTAGACCATGTTGAAGCGATCGCCCAGAGGAATTTCCGAACCTACCAACGGCTCGCTCATCTTCGTTACAGGCATACTCTCCCCGGTCAGTGCCGCTTCATCTACACTCAGATTTTGGGCCTCAATCACCCTGGCATCCGCGGGCACAGAGGTTCCCGGTCGCAGCACCAAAATATCTCCCCGCACAACGTCCTGAGCGTTAATTTCCAATAGATGACGATCGCGAATCACCAGGGCGGACGGATGCACCTGCTGTTTCAGGGAGCGAATAATTCGGTCAGACTGACTTTCAGTGGCATAGCCGATCGCCGCATTAATCGCAACTACCCCCATAATCACCAGGGCATCGACCAGTCCTCCCGTCAGAGCAGAAATCCCAGCAGCAACACTCAACAGCGCCACCGGCAAGGATTTAAATTGATCCAGAAAAATCGCCAACCGAGAGCGAGGAGCCGCCTCTGGGAGCCGATTGGGGCCGTATTTCTGCAAGCCTGCCTGGGCTGCCTGATCGGATAATCCCCCATCTACCGATGTTTGCAACTGCTTCAGTACGGTGTCTGACTCCAACAGGTGCCACGATTCACCCCCTTGCTGCTGATGGTCTGTGGGGGCCAGAGGATGCTGCTGTTTCACAGGAGTCAAGCGGGTACGAGATGAACTGGAACGGGTATTTTGGGAATGGACGATCGCCAGGTTTGAGTCGTGATCACGCTGGGCAGAACCCGGTGGCTTTGGATGCGCCTGGTTCAAGTGGCGATAATCCAGAACCAGGCGTTCAATGCGATCGGCGATCGCTTGAAAACTCTGATCTGCGGCAAAGAAGACCAGGATTCTGCCTGTCAGTGAATTGACCGCCACCTGCCTGATCCCAGGTTCCTGGCTCAATTTCCATTCCAGATGACGTTTAAGCCCCTCCGATCCCTTCAACCCGGTGACTTGATACCGCGCCCTCCCTGGAACTGCCGTATGCAGAGCTTGAACCAGAGACAGCCTGCGGATAGGGGCAGGATGAAGCGATACACGCTGAGATCGATCGCATTGAGCCACCATATTCCCACCTGAACCGTGCCAGGACAATCTGGGCCAACAAGTTCCACCTTCATTGTACGTCCAGCCCATTTGTCAGGACTTCATCTCATTACAGAACGCAATGAAAAGCGGTTTTCTCGTTACGCTAGGCTACAGATAAGGGGCTTGCGCGAAAATAAAATCCCTACTATAAATTTAGCCAACCTCAACGGTCTAATCCCCCGATCGAGGAATTAGACCGCGATCAGCGGCAAAAACCCTGGATTTGGGGGATTAGACCGCACTCAAAGGTTGAAATTTTTATTAAGGGGTTTAGACCGCAGCCAGCAACCTAATATCCTATAGAGGATATTTAGACCACTCTGAGCGGTTGAAAATATAGTTATGCGGCATTCCTCCCAGCCCCCTCGGCACATCTGTCCGCAATATCATTGACAAAAGACAAGATGAACTCTATAAGTATCATATTGATGATACCTTAATGACCTGTGACAGCATTGCTGCTTAACGAAGTACTGCTTGGTGACTGCCGCGAAGTGATGGGGAACATCCCCAGTGATTACATATCGGCTTGCATAACTGATCCTCCCTATAACTATGAGTTCATAGGGCACAAGTGGGATGACTCAGAGATACAAAGGCGAATAGATAGAGTCAGCACTAAGGATAGTAAAACCCTGGTGAAAAATATTCCTTACGGTAGTGGTTTAGCTGGCGGAGTTAGAAACGAAAGGTGGTATCAGCGGAATCGTGAGAATATTCTGGATTATGAGAAGTGGTGCTTTGATTGGGGCACAGAACTTTTTCGTATTTGTAAGCCAGGTGCAACAGTTCTTGTTTTTAATAGCACACGTACAGTCGCACACGTACAGGTAGCTCTTGAAAGTGCTGGCTTTTATGCGAGAGACATAGTTGTTTATAGAAGATCAAGTGGCATTCCAAAAGGCGTAAATATTAAAAAGCAACTTGAGAAGAGGGGGTATAAAAATCCTGGCTCTCCGCTACTCTGTGTGAGATGGTTCTATGAAGAGTCCAAGCAAGCTAA
>JBBIQC010000127.1:0-9620 GCA_037442585.1 Oscillatoriales cyanobacterium bin_317 | reverse complement strand
ATCTTCTGGCGTTAAAACTCTGGACGAAATGTGTGGCGGCGGCTTTTTTAAAGACTCCATCATCCTGGCGACCGGAGCTACGGGAACAGGCAAAACCTTACTGGTCAGCAAGTTTCTGCAGGAAGGCTGCAACCGGGGTGAACGGGCGATGCTGTTTGCCTATGAAGAATCCCGTGCTCAGCTTTCTCGGAACGCCTACTCCTGGGGCATTGATTTTGAAGATCTGGAGCAAAAGGGGCTACTGAAAATTCTTTGTGCGTACCCGGAGTCGGCAGGGTTGGAAGACCATCTGCAAATCATTAAGCAGGAAATTTCAGAGTTTAAACCGTCCCGGATTGCGATCGATTCACTATCTGCCTTGGCTCGTGGTGTGAGTAATAACGCCTTCCGTCAGTTTGTGATTGGGGTGACGGGATTTGCCAAGCAAGAAGAAATTACGGGTTTCTTCACCAACACCACCGATCAATTCATGGGATCGCACTCCATTACGGACTCTCACATTTCCACCATTACCGACACAATTTTGATGTTGCAGTATGTGGAAATTCGTGGTGAAATGTCTCGTGCCATTAATGTCTTTAAGATGCGTGGTTCCTGGCATGACAAGGGCATCCGGGAGTACACGATTAGCGATCATGGCCCCGAAATTAGGGACTCCTTCCGCAACTTTGAACGGATTATCAGTGGTTCTCCCACCCGGATTTCTGTGGATGAGAAATCGGAACTGTCCCGCATTGTTCGAGCGGTGCAACGAGATAAGGAATAACGAAGCGAAGGCAGAGGATGCTGGAATCCCATCCCTCTGCCCTCTGCCTTTTGCCTTTTTAAGAAATTAGGCGATCGCTGCAGTGGCTTGTTTGCTGAAATACTTCTGCAAGATGCGATCGACCATCTGGTCAGGCAGCAATCCTAGATCCGCCTTGGACTCATCCGGACTGGCATGATCCACTAACTGATCGGGGATCCCAATACGGGTTACTGGCACCGTGATATCTGCATCCAGCAGGGCTTCGGCCACCGCAGACCCAAATCCTCCCGGTAAGCAACCTTCCTCAAAAGTCACCACCCGACCGATTTTTTCCGCCAGGGGCAGGATCAGGTCGGCATCCAGGGGTTTAGCGAACCGGGCGTTTACTACTGTTGCTTCAATGCCATGTTCGTGCAGAATTTCGGCTACCTGCATCGAGGGGTACACCATCGACCCATAGGCCACCAGCAGAATGTCATCCCCGTGGCGTAATAGTTCTCCCTTGCCGATCGGCAGCGGCTCCCAGCCTTCTTCCATCAACGGCACCCCGTAGCCATTGCCTCTGGGATAACGGAGGGCGATCGGGCCATCGGTGTACTCAATGCCAGTAGCCACCATGCGTTGCAGTTCGGCCTCATCCTTGGGAGCCATCAGCACCATATTGGGAATACAGCGCAGATAAGCAATGTCATACATTCCCTGATGAGTCGGCCCATCGGCTCCCACGATCCCGGCCCGATCCATACAGAAGAATACCGGGAGATTCTGGATACAAACGTCGTGAATGATCTGGTCAAAGGCGCGTTGCAGGAAGGTGGAGTAAATGGTGGCTACTGGACGCATTCCCTCACAGGCCAACCCTGCCGCCAGCGTCACTGCGTGTTGTTCCGCAATCCCGACATCAATGTATTGCTTAGGAACTCGTTTTTGGAGAATATCCAATCCCGTACCCGTTGCCATTGCTGCGGTGATGCCGACGACACCGGGGTTATTTTCGGCAATCTTGGTGAGGGTTTCGCCAAACACTTTGGAATAGCTGGGCGGTTTGGGCTTGCTGGATGGAATCGCTTTGCCGGTGGCCAGGTTAAACGGATTCTGGGCGTGGTATCCCACCTGATCTTGTTCTGCAATTTCGTAACCTTTGCCCTTCACGGTGGCCACATGCACCAGCACCGGGCCGGGATGTTGATGAGCTTGCTGGAAGGTGCTGATCAATTCCTCCAGATTGTGACCATCGATCGGCCCAATGTAGGTAAATCCCAGTTCTTCAAAGACAGCCCCCACCTTGGGAACGGCTAACCGTTTCATCCCCTCTTTCACACGTCCCAACTCCGGAGCCAGGGAATCTCCCACAAAAGGCAGGTGTTTGAACTGTTCTTCCAGATTGTCGGTCAGAAACTGCACCGGGGGGCTGAGGCGGAGTTTGTTGAGATAGCGAGGAATCGCTCCCACATTGGGAGAAATCGACATTTCGTTATCATTCAGCACGACTAGCAGGTTTGTTTTAGGCAGGTGACCCGCATGATTAATGGCTTCCAGAGCCATACCTCCGGTTAAGGCACCATCACCAATGACAGCCACGACTTTGAACTTTTCACCCTGCATATCACGGGCTAGAGCCATTCCCAGGGCCGCCGAGATGCTGGTGGAAGCGTGGCCAGCGCCAAAATGGTCAAACTCGCTTTCACAGCGCTTCAGGTAACCTGCAATTCCATCTTTCTGCCGCAGGGTGTGAAATTGAGAATAGCGCCCGGTCAGCAACTTGTGGGGGTACGCCTGATGCCCAACGTCCCAGATAACTTTGTCACGATCGAGATCGAGTGTTTGATACAGAGCGATAGTTAATTCCACCACTCCTAAGCCAGGGCCAAGGTGTCCGCCAGTGGCTGCAACGGTCTCCAAATGTTTTTCGCGGATTTGACGAGCAATTTGCTGGAGTTGATGAACGGACAGACCGTGTAACTGATTAGGATGGGTCAGTTCACTCAAATGCATACCGGGATATCCTCATGGCATATCAGTGAATTTATTTACCCTTATCACTGTAGATGATTACCGGTCATGAATTCGCGTGAAGGTAGGTTTTTTTGATGTCATCTGCGCAGCAAAAGTTAGGTTTTCTTTACAGAAAAAAATGACCCGATCGTTGTATCATCGGCCTTTACACTTCTTAGGCTAGGGTCATTTTTAAACAGAGGGAAATAGGTAACAGGGAAGTGCTTTTCTGCGTTTCATGACTAAAAAATGTGAGACAATGAACCATGCTTTGGCCCATTTTGTTGGTTCACTCCCTATTGGTTACAGTCTCTGTTGAAAAAGCGATCGCTTTTAGCTGCGTCCTTTAAAATCTTAAAGGTAACAACTTTACGACACTGAGTCTATCTGGATTGGTGACCCGAACTCTTATGTTAAAAACATCCTCTACCCGCTATGCCGTTGGAATTGCTGCCTTATCCAGCTTGATTGTAGCAGCCTTGCCCCTTCCGTCCCAGGCGGCTAAGGACTCGCAGGGTGACTTTCGGCGCTGTGTCGCTGGCTTACAGAAAGCCAACATTTCCGCTGAAGAAGCGGTTTCAGCCTGTGGTAGAGCCTTGAATCCGCAATACCTGGAAAGTTGTGTGGTAGACATCAGCCGGGACAGTGCTTATCCACCTGGAGACGCTCTGAATGCCTGTCGTCAGGTAAGACGACCAGAGGATATGGCAGCCTGTGTCACGGATATCCGCCGCTCCCTCAAGGATGGGGCAGCGGCTGACATTTTGGATAGCTGCCGTCGCAGTCTGCTGCCGGTTCGCTACGCCCGTTGTGTTGTGGGACTTAGCCAGGGCAGTTCTGGGCTGTCGCCTACTACGGCCCTCAATAGCTGCAATGACGAACTTTACTTTCCCCGTGAAGTGGATCCCACCTTCATTTCCTATCCTTTACAGGCTCCTTATCCCAGTTTGCAACCGGAAACTCCGATCCAATCGCTCCCGACTCCTGCAACCCCAACTCCCCAACCGCAAACTCCAGCCCCAGCTACCCCGGCTCCAGTTCGAGGATTGTATTAAACACCAGGAGAGCAGCGATCGCAAGAGCTTTGCGAGTTCGACGGAAGTGCAGAGGAATCGTTATGCAGGGAAAACGAACATAATAAAAATGCTGTTTTAAACCAAGTCCAGCTAGGGAACGGTCGTTTTCCGATCAGAGAAACGACGGTTCTGGACTTGGACAAGGTTTAATACCAGGCTGAAGCGGTTTCTCAAATCAGCTCAGATGCCTTTCTGTTGCCATTGTTGCTATATTTCGGAACCGCAGTACGATCGCGCTGGAGGAATCCTGTCAGAGCAAGCATCCTCGTAGAACCAGGAATCCCCTGGCTTTAGCGAAGCAGAGCCACGGGGAGTGTCAAAGTCTTCTGGGAAGGTAGGGAAGGGGGGGAAGATGGGGAAGATAGGCAAGAATTATAACTTCTGCTAATCCTGGCACAGCTTTCTCACCTTCCCCATCTCCCTCAAAACCCCTCCGCTCCTTAATTTCTATCCTTATTTCTCTTGATTAATGCTATGCAAGCCGCATTCCTTCTTGCCTGCATCTTCCCACCACCAACGGCCTTCGCGTTCATGTTGGTTCGGTAACACAGCACGAGTGCAGGGTTCACAACCGATGCTGATGAAGCCGCGCTCATGCAGGGGGTTGTAGGGGACTTCAAAGGCACGGATGTACAGCCAGACATCAGCAGAAGTCCAGTGGGACAGCGGATTGAACTTGATTAAAGAGCGATCGCCACTGGAAAATGCCCCATCCACTTGCACTACAGGGACACCTGCACGAGTGGATGGATTCTGATCCTGTCGCTGACCTGTCACCCAGGCATCCAGAGTAGCTAACTTACGACGCAGGGGAGCAACCTTCCGAATGTCACAGCATTCCTTGTGCCCATCTTCATAGAAACTGAACAGCCCTTTTTCGCGTACCAGGGCTTCTACTTGAGCCGCATCAGGATACATCACGTCGATCGTGATGCCGTAGTGCTTTCTGACGCGATCGATAAACTGGTAAGTTTCAGGATGCAGCCGCCCCGTATCCAGGCTGAAGACCTTAAAGGACTTGTTGAGGCGGTGAGCCATGTCGATTAACACCACGTCTTCCGCGCCACTGAACGAAATCGCAATGTTATCAAACAGGTCCAGTGCCCGTTCCAGAATTTTCTGTGGACTTTGATCAGCAAGTTCTGCCTCCAGTGCTGGAATGTCCAGACCAGCAGTGGGTTGCCCAGTTAACTGCACCATCACGTTCTCCCTAAAGATGGATCTTTTTGTTGCATCGCAACATTCTATCAAGTGGAAGCAACCCAACGGAGCAAGCCCTGTTCCACCTTCAACCAGCCTTTATCAATTAGTAGCCTCTTTAATGAATCGGCACCTTGAAGATCCAGTCTTGATACTGCTCGTCCCGGTTTTCGGTAATTGCAATCAGGTTTTCTCGGAGGGCGGTAGTAATGGGTCGGTGGGTCGGCAATTCGTAGTTCTCAATCCGTTTCACGGGGGCGATCTTAGCGGCTGTACCACAGAGGAAGACTTCATCGGCAATCAGCAGTTCGGAGCGATCGACAGGCCGTTCCTGAATTGTAATTCCTAAATTACGGGCGATCGCCAGCACACTATCACGGGTAATCCCTTCCAAAATATCCTGCTCAAAACCGGGAGTAATCAGAGTATTATTTCGCACTATAAAAATATTCATTCCGGAGGCTTCACTGACCTTACCTTGAGTATTCATCAGAATTGATTCATCAAATCCTGACTCTACCGCTTCAGTCTTCGCCAGGGAAGAGGTGATGTAAGCGGCACTGATTTTGCCGCGTAAAGGCAGACTGCGATCTTCCTGCCGATACCAGGAGCTAATCCGACAGGACACGCCTCCGGGTGGCAGGTAATCGGCCATTTCCAACCCATAAATCAGAAAATCTTTTTCAATATTGTGCAGGCGAGGAGACACTCCCAGGCCAGAGTTATAGACAAACGGACGGATATAAAACGAAGTACTGGGTTTATTTTTTTGGACAAAATCAATAATTGTTTCCTGAATTTTGCTGGCGGGCAAGTCGTATTGCAGCAGTTTGGCACTGGCACTCAGTCGCTGACAATGGCGATCGAGCCGAAATAACAGGATCTGGTTGGGATTTTGGGGGTCGGGGATGCCGCGCA
Source organism: Oscillatoriales cyanobacterium bin_317 (assembly GCA_037442585.1). Taxonomy (GTDB): domain Bacteria; phylum Cyanobacteriota; class Cyanobacteriia; order Leptolyngbyales; family Leptolyngbyaceae; genus Leptodesmis. The sequence continues at coordinate 3,683 of JBBIQC010000127.1, read as the reverse complement.
TCCCGCCAAATGCTCCGGTTCCATAATGCAGGGCGTGAGTGGCGATCGAAACGTTGGCCGCTTCAAAGGGCAAAAACCGGTTTTGCAGGTAAGCGATGGGCAGAAAATTTTCCATGATGGGCAAAAGAATTCAACTCTAGGAATGGGGATTGGGGAATGGGGATTGGGGATTGGGGATCAGGGATTGGGGATCAGGGATTGGGAATTACACTGGTTGCTGTTAGCGCCAGCGTAATGCACCAAGCGCATTGGAAATAACGTCTCTGTCATTACAGCGAGTGGTTAAATGCTCCTTAACCATTTGAACACACTTGCAGAAGCTGATTTCCTCCTCGTTGAAATTCATAATCCACAGGTTTGATCTGTACCTGATACCCCTGCTGGGTCAGTTGTTCACACATTGGTTCGACAAAAGGAGACGGTTCACCCGAAATTTTGAGCAAGGGAAATACCCGCACTTCCTGAGCCACCCGCAGCATTTCCGCGATCGCGGCCTGATGAAACTCCCAGGATAGGTGATCGGAGTAGGTAAACAATAAATGAGAGCAGAGGGCCAGGTCAAACTGATGATTGTGAAATGACAAATCAGGCAAGGCTGCCACTCGATAGCGTCCTGCCTGAAGTCCTTGCGGAAAATCCGTCAGGAACTGTTGCATCGCCGCCATTCGCACTGCCACTAAATGTTCAGGGGAAGCAATCGTTCGCCAGACATAGTGATCCAGATTCTCCTGCACCCCTTTCAGGATCAGGGGACGGGTTTCCGTAATCCGTTGAGCAATTTCTGCGGCAGAGAACTGATAAACCGGGTCGCAAGAAATGATGGCAGCCCCCTGCCGGGTTAACTCGGCATTAAAACTGGCAGGCCCACCCCCACAGTCTAGAATCCGACCCTTGAGATCAGGCTCTGTCAGGTCGAACATCTGAATATATTCCGCCAGCGATCGGCCCCACGGAACAATCTGCTCCAATCTCAATCCCATACAGCTACCCAATGACAAGTGATAACGAATGACCAATGACCAATGACTAAGGACACTTGACAATCACAGCCACCCATCCAAAACCTGATAGCGTTAAGTAGCAGATTCTGGCAGAGGCAGGTGTGGTAGACGGGCATTATACAGGGAAAAACGGGTGGTCGCCGCGAGAGTTGAGCAGCGTCATTGCATGGCTGGCTGGGGGACTACTGCTCCGCAGTTTGATCGCTATTGGGTTGCCTGCGGGTTTTGATGAAGCGTACTACTATCTCTATACCCAGCATCTGGATTGGAGCTACTTTGATCATCCCCTGATGGTTGCCCTATCGACGGGTTTTGGCCCCTGGCTTACGGGAACTGTCTCCCCCTTCACCATCCGCCTTGGGACTCTGCTGCTGTATACCGGAGCATTACTGTTCCTGTACCTGACCAGTGCCCGATTATTTTCCAAACAGGCCGCCTTATTGACCCTGGCGATCGCGTCCCTCATTCCCATCTTCGCGATCGGCTTCGGCGTATTAACCCTGCCGGACAGTCCCCTCATGTTCTTCTGGTCAGCGACTCTTTACGCTGCCGCCACAGAATTCTTTCCCGATTCGGATTACCAGCCCACCTATCGTCTTACCGGGATCGGTCTGCTGGTGGGACTGGCCTGCCTGAGTAAGTATCACGGTCTGGCGCTGGGATTTGGTCTGGTCGGCTTTTGCCTCACCAGTTCCGCTCATCGCAGAGCACTGGTGTCACCCTGGATGCTCGGAGCAGTGGGATTATTTCTGCTGGCGATCGCCCCCATCGTCATCTGGAACAGTCAGCATGATTGGATTTCCTTTCGTTACCAATCCGGTCGTGCCATACCCGATCGGGGCTACAGTCTGCTGGAACTCCTGGGAGTCTTTCTCCTGGGAATCGCCTATTTATTTCCGGCCTTTGGCTTTCCCTTGTGGTGGGTAAGTGGGAAGGCGGCTTGGGCGGTAGGGAGTGGGAGAGTGGGGAAGCGCAATGGGTCATGGGTCATGGGTCATGGGTCATGGGCAGAGGACAAAGGACAAAGGACAAAGGACTTTTCCCCATCCAAAATCCAAAATCCAAAATCCAAAATCACCTTCCTTCTCTGGCTTTCTCTGCCCCTGATGCTGATTTTCACCCTCATGGGAGGCTATCGGGCCATCCTGCCAACCTGGCCGATGCCGGGATTTTGGGGAGCAACCCTGTTGTTGGGCGATCGAGCAGTCGTGTGGCAACAGCGATCGCCAAAAGGAGTACGACGCTGGCTCTGGGGATCGGGACTGGCGATCGTCACCTTGTTACTGGTGGCGCTGCTCCATCTCTCCTTGGGAACGCTGCAGAAGTCCAGTCGCTTTGCCTGGTTTGGCGGCTTTCTGCCTGCCCAATCCGATGCCTCTGTGCAACTGCTGGATATTCATCAGATCCGTCAGGGATTTATTGATTCGCCAGTTCTAACCAGGGCACTGAAGCAGGCCGATTTTGTCTTTACCAGTGAAATCTTTTTAGCCGGCCAGGTGAGTATGGCCCTGGCTCCCTTAAATCCGCCCCCGCTCACCAGCTTTACGGAAGACTTGCGGGGCTTTGCCTACTGGTCTACGGCTGAACAATGGGTTGGCAAAAACGGGCTATACCTCACCTCCACCCGACTTGCCGACACGACCCCTTATCAAACCTATTTTGCAACCATGCAAAAAATCGGAGAAATTCCCATCCAGCGCGGCGGGGCGATCGTCGAAGTCATCCAGATCTACTACGGTCAAAACCTGCTAAAACCCTATCCTCGCCCCATGAAAACCCAGGATGTCAAAGGATTTTGAGAGAATTCTTAATTTTGAATCATGAATTATGAATTCTCATCCACCCCTTCACTCCCTCACCTCATCGCTCCCTCACCTCATCGCGCCCATCGTACTCTTCCACGACAACTCCTTACACAGCACCTTGAGGGCACGCTGATCGGCCCCAGTGAAAAGATTGGTGTTAATTAATTCAGTCAGCACCTGTTGGGTGAGTTGCACGGCAAAGGTGCCGCCACACTTGAGAAGATGGCTGTAGTAACAGAATTGGGGGCGCTGGTTCGAGTTCAGATGAAAGCGGTGAATTTCGTCTTGAGTCATGCGGTAGACGGGAGTATTGACAGGTACGACGACTTTAGGGATGCCATGAATGCCATAGGGTTTTCCGCCGTTCTGTTCCAGATTGCCGATCAGGATTGTCCACAAGAGGGTGCGAGTTTCGGTGATCAGATCCGGGGTGAAAACGGGATCCGGTTCACTGGACAGGCGTGGCCCCATATTCAGAAACATGGGATTGAACAGTTGGGAATTGTAAATCAGGCCGACCGCCCAGTGACGATCGCTGTTCTCCAAACGCACAAATGACCCAAATCCATAATCATCCGCTTGCGGTGGATTGTCGAAGTCCATCGCGTCATCAACCTGCACAATGTAGTCGCAGTGAGAATTCGATTTGACGACTTTACCCAGACGCATTTTCTCCGCTCCTCGTATCCTGTTCAGTTCTGAACTTTAGACAGTGTTTGTCAACGATTACAAACAGTCTCTGAGATTGAAGGCCATCGCTTTCATACCAGAATACGCAGGAATTACCAACCGGGAGCATTTGTACCAAAAAATATTTGCACTCCCCCTCTATCCCCGATAATTAGAGTGGGACGTGAGATGGAACTGGGAATGCTAC
>JBBIQC010000126.1:0-9625 GCA_037442585.1 Oscillatoriales cyanobacterium bin_317 | reverse complement strand
TTGCTCAAACTATTAAAAGTTCAGACAACAAAACTCAAGCCTTAAGCAGAATTGCCCAAAACATCACTTCAACTTCGTTAAAGTCTTTTCTGGAGCCTATGTTAAATCTAGCTGAAGTTGCCAAGAGTTCCACCAGACATTTTTGGCATGAGAGTATTAGAATCTTACCCCGCGCCACGCTAAATCTAGCTGAAGTTTCTAAGATCTTTGCCTCCCCCGCCTGTCTTTTTACAGAAGACTTTGTTCTGCTTATACCTTCTAACAAACATCCCGTCGCTCTGGAAATTGCTCAGCACCTGTCCAGGGATGAGGACAAAACTAAATTTCTCAGTGCTCTGATTCCAAGACTTGCTCCCGGTCGGTTTCCTATTGTGCTCAAGTTAATTGAGTCTGAAATTGAGGGCGATCGCTTCCGTGCCGAAACCCTCAGTAATCTAGCTCCCTATCTCCCCTCAGCCCAGTTTTCAGAAGCCATTAAACTGATTGAAACCACCATTCAAAATCCCTACCACCGTACTTCCGCCCTGGAAGCGCTCACACCATTTTTAGACAATGAATATTTTGATGCGGTATTGAAGCTGATTGAAACCTTGCCACTTCCTCAGCTTCAGTCGAGAGTACTGAGTTCTCTAGCAGTGGATCTCATCATCCAAGCCGAACAAAAAACAACCTTAACCTCAACAAAGTCAGCAGAGCCAGAAAGCCAATTCTATAAAGACTTTTACAACAGGCTAATTCCATTCACAATTAGGCTCGGCGCTATCCAACGAGATGATTTCTCTTATGAACGAGCGGTTTCCGAAATCTTTAGTCGATTAGCTCCCTTGATCAAACACTCTGCAGAAACAACGCAAGCGATATTTTTTGAAGCAGTCCAAAAGCTTGAAGACCCTGGGTATCAGGCCGAAGTGCTTATGGTTCTGGGATCTGACTTTTCTCAACAGGTTCGGAAGTTGCTTGAGCAATACCAGGGAGATGATTACCGTACTCTGCTAAAAGTCAAAATTCGATTGGCCTTAATTGATGGCTCTGATACTGTTGCTATCTCAGATATTCTTAGCCTACATGAAGAAATTGAGGGGCCGTATCTTAGAACAGAAGCCCTGGTGGAAATCGCCAGTCATCCTGCGGGTTCCAGAATCCGTGGATTGCAAACGAGTGCCTTACGTGCGGTCGGGGAACTGAGTGAAAATCCCTATCTACAAGCTCAATATTTACAACGCCTGATTCCAAGCCTGAAATACTGGAAGCGCATCGAAGCCATCAATATCATTGGTGATATTCGCGACCACTATCATCGGGTCAGTGCCCGTGTTGCTCTGGCCCGAAAGTTTCCTGAATCGGAAATTTTCAATGCTGCCCTTACCGATGCGCTTAACCTAAACTCTCTCGTTCATAAAATTGAGCAGCTTAGTCAACTGGCGATCGACATGCCAGAGCTACTACCCAGAATCATCAAGCTTGCTGAAGAACTCGATATTGATCCCCAAACTGTAGGCATTGAAGACGGCAAAGCCATTGAGGAAGAAGCCTTTGCCACCAAAATCGAACGCCGCGATATTCTAGTCGCCCTGGCCCCTCACCTGCCCATGCGCATCAATCGCGAAGTCAACCGCGAATGTGCCCTGGGCCACTCTATTTCCCCAGAACTTTACCGCCGCGCCCTCTATCTCCTCGCCAGAGGCTACCGCGATGCTCTCCAGGGCGGCACCCTCCGCAACGATGCCGCCCAAGACAAAGACCTGCTCGACCTCAAAGACGAAATCAACGCCCTTTCAGGGCTGCTGCTCATGCGCGACCTAGAGCCGCCCATGACCGTCGGCATCCTCGGCGGCTGGGGCGGCGGCAAATCTTACATCATGCACCTGATGCAGGCGCAAATGACCGCCATCCGCAGCCGCAAAGTTGACCCTGACGTCGAAGCCTGGAACGAAAACCCTAATTACGAAAAACTCTCGCCCTACGTTGGTCACATTTACCAGATCAAGTTCGACGCCTGGACGTTTGCTAAGTCTGACCTGTGGGCGAGCTTGATGCAGACGATTTTCTTTGAGTTAAATCGTCAAATTACTCTAGAGCAAAAGCTATTCAAATTCTTTAGGGATAACGGCATCGACCCCGACGCACCAAACTCTTCCTACACGGATGTCTGGAAAGTGCTTTATCAAGTCCGGGATGAAGAACGAGACTATTTCCTGGAGCGAGTCTTACAGAAATCCGATCTGGAAAATCTTGACCCGGCCCAGCGAGAAAAAATTGACGAGTTGCTCTGGAAAAAACGGGACATCGTTCAGCAGGCTGCAACGAAGGAGTTACATAAACAAGAAACGGCTTTGCAGAGTGTCAACGATCGCCTGAAACAGAAACAAGCGGAATTAGAAACAGCCAAAACCCAATTAAAAAAATCTCAGGAACCAGAGGTGCAAGAGTTAGTGGGACAGGTAAATCAAATCCTGGTTGTTTCTGGAGTGCTGCTGCGAAGACGGATTGGGGATGATGCCTTTCAAGACATTCGTCAGCAAATTGAAAAACTTTTACCTCCAGACCTGACCGCTGAATCGCTCAGGAAGTTCGGCGGAAATTTGCGCTTGCTGATCTCCAATATTCTGGAGGGCACGGATGCCGATGGCAAACCTTATGATTTTTCCTTCAAGACCCTAAAACAATGGGGGCGCAAAAACCTGGCCCTGATTGTTATTTTCTGTGGCTTTGCAGCCGCGTCGGTGGCCGCCCCTTTGTTGATTGCCTGGAAGCTCCCTGGCGCGATCGTGCCTCAACTGGTGGCTTTTATTGCTCCCCTCCTCCCCGCCATTAGCATGGCACAAAAACTCTGGCGGGCGGGACAGCGGTGGTATGACCAGGCCAAACAAGCGTTGTTGGATTGTGAAGCCCAAATCAAAGACTCCCAGGCGGTGATTAAGCGAGAGACGCAACGATTCCAAAAACATCAAGCAGAACGCATTGCCACCCTACAGGCTGAAATTGAGAAGCTGACTCAACAGGCGCAGGAACTGGAAAAACAGGTGCAGCAAGCGCGGGAAGCCGTGCCCGAAAATGTCTATGCCTCACTTCAGGAGTTTGTCAACAAGCGCATTAAAGCAGGCATTTACGACAAGCATCTCGGCTTAATGCATCAAGTCAAAGAAGATTTGACCAATCTCAGCTATCGACTGCTGCCACCCCCACCCGGCAGTCAGGAATATATCCATAAGCTCAACGACCTGAAAGCCGTATTCCCTAGAGGGCCAGCCCGTGTCGTGGTTTATATTGACGACCTCGATCGCTGCCCGCCCGATCGCGTCGTTCAAGTACTGGAAGCGGTTCAACTTTTGGTCAAAACGCCCCTGTTTATTGCCGTGCTGGCGATCGATGAGCGTTATATCACCCGTGCTCTGGAAAAGTACTACAAAGATGTCCTACTGCGCCACGGCAGCCCCTCCGGCACTGACTATCTCGAAAAAATCATCCAGATCCCCTATCGGGTACGCCCGATCATGGCCAACACCCTGGAAACCTACCTGCGTGCCCAGGTGGTGATTCAGGATAACGCCACTGGCGGCACCAAATTCAGCGAGTTCAGCCGACAGGAATTCAACATGCTGCTGGAGTGCTGTAAGCAGGTAGACCTGACTCCCCGCACGATCAAGCGCCTGACTAATGTTTATAAACTGTTCAAAATTGTCTGTCGCACCCGTGGCACCAGACCCAGCCTGCAAGTACAGCAGGCAATTCTGGCCCTGTTAGCCCTTTCCGGCCGCTACCCCAACCTGATGCGCGGTGTGTTTGACGATATTCAGACCTGCTTTGAAGAGCAGCGTATCCGCGACAAGGCCGAGAAAATGTCTTACTCTCTCCATTTGGAAAGTCCGCTGCGGGATTTCTTCAGGAACTACCAACTCCCGGAGGGCGATCGCTACTTACAGCGGGAGTTTGAAAAACTGCAACACGATGCCCTGCAGACCGAGATTCTCCCTCCCTCCCTGACATTACAGGACATGAGTCACGAAATCTTCAACCTGATCCGCTCCTTCTCCTTCGTCGGCGAGATTGGCGAAGACCCAGAAGATTATCGCATCAGCGGCCCTGACGTTCAGGAGAGAGACAGAAAAAATTGCCTCAACACCGAACCTGCGGATTGAAGCTTCTACAGTTTGCGTCCGAACCAGACAACTCTGCTCGTGATGCTCAGCCCGGTCAGTTTATCAGCCAAATCCACTGAAAACGCCTCATAGGACGGGTTATCACTTAATCCGACATTCAAGTGGTCTTGCAGTCCGATACCTGCTGGCTCATTGCCCGTTGTGTAGCTGCCCAACCCATCCTGTCCACAGCCAGTATGAGAGAACCTTGCAAAATTTGCCGGTGGCTCAATAATGGTCTGACGTTGACGTGAGTAAAGCTGCGTAGGGCATTCTAGACTAATATTCAGAGTGCATTGCAGAAATCTCTATCCTCTATGATTGCTACCTCTCCCCCCAATCATCAGTTTGCCTCGCTGGAACAAGCGCTGAAGCACTACTTTGGCTACGAAAGCTTCCGTCCGGGGCAGCGGTTGGTGATTGAAAAAGCACTCCAGAATCAAGACCTGATGGTGGTAATGCCGACAGGGGGCGGTAAATCTTTGTGTTATCAATTGCCCGCGTTATTGAAGCCGGGACTGACGATCGTCGTCTCTCCTCTGATCGCCTTAATGCAGGATCAGGTACAGGCATTGCAGGATAACGGCATTCCCGCCACTTTTCTCAACAGTAGCCTGAGTGGTACGGAGTTGCGGGAGCGAGAACGGGCCGTAGTCGAGGGCGAAATCAAACTGTTGTATATTGCGCCAGAGCGGTTGCTGAATGGGGAATTGGTCACGTCCTGGATTTCGCAAGTTTATGTGTCTGCGATCGCCATTGACGAAGCCCATTGCGTCTCCGAATGGGGCCACGATTTTCGGCCAGAGTATCGCCAACTGAGTCAGTTGCGCCAATGGTGCCCGAATGTCCCCATTATGGCGCTTACGGCTACGGCAACCGAGCGTGTGCGGGAAGATATTATTCACCAACTGGAATTGCACGATCCAGTGGTGCATGTGGCGACGTTTAATCGTCCCAATTTGTATTACGAAGTGCGTCCGAAACAGCGGCAATCCTACAGCGAACTGGTGCAGATTATCCGCCAATCTCAGGGATCGGGAATTGTCTACTGCCTGAGTCGCAAGCGAGTTGATGAACTGGCCGCTAAATTGCAGCATGATGGCATTTCTGCGCTGCCCTATCACGCGGGGATGGACAACAAAACCCGCGCCGAAAACCAGACGCGCTTCATTCGCGATGATGTGCAGGTGATGGTGGCAACGATCGCCTTCGGCATGGGGATCAACAAACCAGATGTGCGATTTGTGGTGCATTACGATCTACCACGCAACATTGAGGGCTATTACCAGGAATCGGGTCGGGCTGGACGGGATGGAGAGCCTGCTCGCTGCACGCTGTTCTTTGGTACAGGAGACATTAAAACAGTTGAGTTTTTAATCAGCCAAAAAGTGGATCCGGCAACGGGAGAACCATTAGAGAATGAACAGCGGATTGCAACTCAACAGTTGCGACGAGTGGTGAACTATGCGGAAGCCACCGAATGCCGTCGCATTATCCAATTAGGTTACTTCGGTGAATCGTTTCGGGGTCAGTGTGGCAACTGTGATAATTGTCTGCAACCCAAGCCCGTTGAAGACTGGACAATTGAAACACAAAAGTTTCTCTCCTGTGTGGCACGAGTGCGAGAACGATTTGGTCTGAATTACATTATTGATGTCCTGCGTGGGTCGAAAAGCCAGCGAATTTTGCAAAATAGTCATGACAAGCTTTCGACTTACGGGATTGGTAAAGATCGCAGTACTGAAGAGTGGCGGATGTTGGGCCGATCGCTGATCCACCAGGGCTTATTAGACGAAACAACCGATGGCTATTCTATTCTCAAGTTAAATGAAGCCAGTTGGGAAGTTCTGCGTAAGCAACGAGCCGTGGCGATCGCAGTTCGACCCGATCGCATTAAGGAGGTTGTTTCTCCATTAGAGACGATTGATACGGCAGAAACAGAAGAATTGCTCCAGCGGTTGCATTTGTTGCGGAAACGGTTGGCGGACGAACAGGGTGTTCCTCCCTACATTGTGTTTGCCAATGCCACGTTGCGATTGATGGCGCAACAACAACCGTTGAATCGCGCTCAATTTGCCACCCTTTCTGGAGTGGGCAGTCGCAAACTCTCCCAGTATGGCGACCTATTTCTCAAAGAGATTCATGATTTTCGGCAGGAAAAAGGGTTGCCCCTGAAAAGTCCAACTTCAGAAAATGTCGCCTCTATTTCTCCCGCCGCTAATTCACCGCTGACTCTGTACCCCTCCGATACCCAACGACTGACTCTGCAACTGTATCAGCAGGGATTGAAACCCTTTGAAATCGCCGAACAACGCAACTTGCGCCTGAGCACGATCGCCACTCATCTCGCAGAACTGATTGAGATGGGCTATGACATTCCCCTGGATGATCTGGTGGCGGAGGAGCGACAAGACAAGATTCGGGAGGCGATCGCCGCCGTTGGGTCAGATTCCCGTCGTCGCATTCGCGATCATCTAGGCGAATCCTATGGCTATGACGAAATCCACTACGTACAAGCCTGGTGGAAACGCGAACATTCTTGACCTGCAGAGAAACCCGGGTTTTGGTAAAGTCGTGCAATCCGGTAGTTATGCGGGGCTATCTGATGCGGGATGAAATCAATCATGACACCCGTTCAGTCGTCCGCTGTTGATATTTCAGTGGTTACAAATATTCTCCAATGTCGAGAAAAACTCTGGGTAAGAAATGGCGGCGGCTTCGGCTCGATGAATGGTTGTGGTTCCGGTAGCATTTAAGGCCGCGATCGCCAGACTCATGGCAATCCGGTGATCCGTATAACTGTCCACTTCTGCACCCATCAGGGGCAGCCCGCCAGTAATTTCCATGCCGTCTGGGAGTTCCGTGACCTGCGCCCCCATTTGGTTTAATTGCTTGGCCATAACGGCAATGCGATCGCTTTCCTTCACCCGCAATTCCGCGGCATCTCGAATTACGGTGGTTCCTTCTGCAAAGGCAGCGGCTACCGCCAGGATCGGAATTTCGTCGATGAGTCGAGGAATGATATCGCCAGCAATGGTACAGGCTTTCAGCGATGCATCTCCCCGAACTCGGAGATCGGCTACAGGTTCTCCAGCCACTTCTCGCTGATTTTCTAGCGTGATGTTGGCTCCCATCAGTTCCAGCGCTTCCAAGATACCCGTGCGGGTGGGATTGATGCCGACATTCTCAACGGTTAAATCTGATCCAGGGACGATCGCCCCAGCCACCAACCAGAAGGCTGCCGAGCTAATATCTCCAGGAACGACCACCGTTTGTCCAGTTAAGTGAGTTGGGCCAATCACTGTAGCACTGCATGTCTCTGGATCTACTTGAACCCTGGCTCCAAACGCTTTCAGCATCCGTTCACTGTGATCGCGGGAAAGGGCGGGTTCAGTAACAGTAGTTGCTCCTTCGGTCAGCAAGCCTGCCAGCAAAATACAGGATTTGACCTGGGCCGATGCGATCGGGGAATGGTAATGAATCGGCTTTAAAGTCTGGCCCCGAATCGCCAATGGAGCCAGGGAAGCGTCCTTGCGGCCCCAAATCTCTGCACCCATTTGTTGCAATGGTTTGACAACGCGAGACATGGGCCGCGATCGCAGAGAACTATCTCCCGTTACAGTAAAAAATCGTCCGCTATGGGAAGCCAGGATTCCCAGCATCAACCGCAAGGTTGTGCCAGAATTGCCCGCATTCAAAACATCTACAGGTTCTAATAACTGCCCCAGCCCAATGCCACGAATTCGGACTTCCTCGGTGTTCAGACTGGAAATCTCTGCCCCCATTGCCTGAAAGCAACTGGCCGTACTGCGTGGGTCTTCTCCCAGTAACAGCCCTTTCACAATGGTTTCTCCGGTTGCCAACGCCCCCAGCATCAGTGCCCGGTGAGAAATGGACTTGTCTCCAGGAATGTGAATGCGCCCCGACAGGGAAAATCCACCAGTGGGACGGGCGATCGTCAGCTTCTGCTGACATTCAGAGGATTCCAAAGAAATATGCTTAGACACCATCATGGGGATCGGATAAACTGCCTATGGATTGGTCAACAGTACGTTTTAACTTAATCCTGATTTCTGAATCATCCTAGCTCTTATGCGCACCTGGGAATGAAAATTCACCCGTTTAGGTTTTCCCTTCATGCTGACTCAACTTCGCTGTCCGATTCGTCTCACCTTTAGCTCCACAGATTTGCTCCTGACTGCGGAAACTGAAACCGTTGGCACCCTCTACCCAAAAGAGGATGAGCGCTTTCATCTGGTGATGACTGAACCGCTCGTTATCGAGTCCACTGAGGTGTTGGCCATCCCAGATACCGCGATCGCCACTCCCAATGTTCCCACTCCCCGCCTCCTGTGGCTAGATTTTTCTCCCTACCGAGTATCTATGACAATGCAGGGCAATGGTCAGTTCAGTTACCGCCATCTGTTTGAACCGGGGGTGTTTGGCCTCAGCCGTTACTGGCTGCAGGATGGGACAATTGACTGCGATCGCCAGTTCCGTCTCCGTAACTTCACCCGCAGCTTGTGTGTCAAAGGTAATCCCCTTCCCATTTTTCTGCTGCTAAATTATGAACTCTGGGCCGGAGATCTGCTGTTAGGAGAGTACAATCTGACGTTGGAAATTCAGCATTAGTAACGTTCATCCACCACCATATCTGGAAGTCATTACGACATCCGCATTTCTGCCAGCGCACCAAGCAGGGTTATCCCCAGCAAATGAAATACTTGGTCGATGAGCATTGTTTTAGCACGCCAATGTCTCGATCGTCGCATTCCAGACCAAGTGCCATTGCAACAAGAAACACTGGCTTGGGAGAAATGCAGAAATACTCAACTCCGAACCATCCTGACGGGCTACTAGTTATTTACCAAAAATTCTTTTGTCCAGAGGCCATTAGGTATTTATTCACTGGCTCTACGCCTGACATAGCGAGTACTGTTAAACTAATTTACAAAGCTTAGAAATGGGAAACCTGATGCCGTTATGGGTCGAGTTGGCGTTTTATTACTCAATTTAGGTGGGCCGGATCGACTGGAAGATGTCCGTCCTTTTCTGTTCAATTTATTCTCCGACCCTGAAATTATTCGGTTGCCATTTCCCTGGCTGCAGCGTCCCTTAGCCTGGTTAATTTCTACGTCACGGGCCAAGCGATCGCAGGAGAACTACAAGCAAATTGGCGGCGGCTCTCCCCTGCGGCGGATCACGGAAGAACAGGCCCAGGCATTGCAAGATCAGCTACACCAGCAAGGGCAGGATGCCACAGTTTATATCGGGATGCGCTACTGGCATCCTTTTACGGAAGAGGCTGTGGCTCGAATTAAACGCGATCGGATTGAGCGCTTAGTGGTGCTGCCTCTCTATCCTCAGTTTTCCATCAGCACCAGTGGGTCCAGTTTCCGGCTGCTACAACAAATTTGGGAATCCGATCCAAACCTGACTCCCATTGATTACACCGTGATTCCCTCCTGGTATGACCGTCCTGGATA
>JBBIQC010000125.1:0-9681 GCA_037442585.1 Oscillatoriales cyanobacterium bin_317 | reverse complement strand
CAAAATCCGATCCGATTGGCCCATGCCTTGCAGGAGTCGGCTGATCGCGTGCTGTCGGATTACGGGGCGATGGAGTTACTGCGAGAACTGGAACTGCCCCCCTATAACCCGATGACCGATATTCGTCTGCAGGAATGGATGCACGAGCGATCGGAAAACTTTGAAAAAGAAATGGCTGGGGTGATTGCCGAAAAAGAACTGGTCGAAGATTCGGCGGGACGGGGTACGATCGGGGTCGTAGCGCTGGATGATCAGGGCCGACTGGCGGTGGGTACGTCTACGGGAGGCAAGGGCTTTGAGCGAATTGGACGGGTCAGTGATTCGGCCATGCCTGCCGGAAACTATGCCACGGCGGACGCAGCCATTAGTTGTACAGGCATTGGGGAAGACATTATTGATGAGTGTCTGGCTGCCCGGATTGTCATTCGCGTGACGGATGGGTTATCTCTGCATCAAGCCTTTGAACGCACTTTTAAGGAAGCCCATCGGAATCAGCGAGATTTGGGCGCGATCGGGTTGGATGCCACCGGAGCGATCGCCTGGGGAAAAACCAGTGAAGTCCTATTAGCGGCTTACCATACCGGAGAAAAAATTGGCGATACGCTGGAATGGCACGGAGAACAACTGGTTGCCAGTGTGCCAGTACCCATAGATCTGTAAGGGCGTAGCATTCGGGTAACAGGTTGGCAGTGTTTTTCAGAGATCCTTGGCCGCATGCCACGCCCCTCTGCAGGGCGATCGCGGCTGCTCAAACATCCTCTCAGGCTAGAGTGGTGTAACCCGCGAAATAATCTTTCAATTGGCGATCGTGGTCATGGGACAGCGTGCCAATGGGAATATCGGCTGGGGCAAAGGCTTGAACATCTATCACTTCTACTGGATCGTTGATTTTCAGAGATCCAGTAGCCTGCACTTCGACCACTACACAGATCGAATGCACCCGACCGTCGCGTTCCGGGGAAGAATAAACTCCCACCAGTCGGCAAATCTTGGCCACCTCCAATCCGGTTTCCTCCTCTAACTCCCGCTGGATCGAGGTAGCAATGTCTTCTCCCCAATTCACCATGCCACCCGGTAACGCCCACTTGCCCGTGTCGCTCCGCTGAATTAGCACAATTCGGCCATCGGGAAGGATAGGAATCACACTGGTTCCAGTAACGGGGTGACGGAACAAAATCCCTAAGACAGCTTGTGCAAAGTGCCACAACCAACGCATAGTCAAGAGCACAGCCCGAAAATGTAGAGATTACAACTTATGGCAGGCAAACACACCCTCAAATTATCCTCATTCAGTCTACTATTCCAGCAGCTTCCACCCTTCAGTGGCCCTTTGAAACTGCACTGACTTAATTCTAAGCGGTTGGTCATGCAGAAGACTCAAGAAGGGCTGGATTAAACTACGTCAACGATTAAAGATTCGCTAAAACCTCTTCCACATGCGTTTCTGGTTTAACCTTCTTATAAATCTTTTCAATCCTACCATCCGGGCCAATCACGAAGGTATTGCGGGTAATTCCCATGTATTCCTTGCCCATAAATTTCTTCAAGCCGTAGCTGTCATAGGCCGCTGCTACCGCTCCCTCCGCATCAATCAGGAGGGGAAAGGGCAGGTTATACTTCGTGGCAAATTTCTCGTGAGATTTGGCATCATCTGTGCTGACACCCAGGACAACCACTTCTCGATCTTGAAACTCCGCATAGCTATCCCGAAACGCACAGGCTTCTTTCGTGCAACCGGGTGTATTGTCACGCGGGTAAAAATACAAAACGACTCGCTGACCTTTTAAGTCAGCCAGCTTGACCAGATTGCCATTCGCATCTGGAAGACTGAAATCGGGAGCAGGATCACCAATGTTAAGAGCCATAGGATGAGAGTTGAGAGTGGACAGTGAAGAGTTGAAAGTTAAAAGATATCACTCTTAATTCTTAACCCTCAACTCTTCACTCTTAACTTCTTCAAAGTACGCCTTTGGAACTGGGAATGGTGTGGGCCCGGCGAGGATCAACTTCTGTAGCCATCCGCAGCGATCGCGCAAAGGCTTTGAAGGTGGCTTCGATAATATGGTGGGAGTTGATGCCATCTAGTTGGCGAATATGTAAGGTGAGTTGGGCATGGTTGACGATCGCCACAAAAAATTCTCGTACCAGTTGCGTATCGTAGGTGCCGACTCGCTCGGTGGGAATTTGTAACCCATAGCTGAGATGAGGCCGACCGGAGAAATCCAGTGCCACCTGAATCAGGGCTTCATCCAGGGGAGCCAGAAAATGGCCAAAACGAACAATTCCTTTGCGATCGCCTAACGCCTGATGTAACGCCATGCCCAAAGTAATCCCTACATCTTCATTGGTGTGATGATCATCAATCTCATAATCACCCGTGGCCCGCACTTCCAGATCAATCAGCCCGTGAGAAGCAATCTGGTGCAGCATGTGATCCAGGAATGGTACTCCCGTTTTGGCGGTGCATTGCCCGATACCATCCAGATTGAGAGTGACCTGCACATCCGTTTCTCCGGTGCGACGACTGACGGAGGCTGTTCGATTGGGCAAGGTCAAATTTGAGGAAATATTAAGCGGGCGATCGCTGGTCTGCATGAATTTAGAAAGGAACTGAGCTTAGATGATACATTCACTCTCCCATTATCAAGGGAATTGGATTGAAGTCACCTTCTTCTTTCCAGAAATCACCTCACCATCCGTTTAGGAACTGGAAAACGGTTTCAGCCAACCCTGCGCGATCGCTCCATCCAGCACCAGGCGCAGTCCCGCAAACAGCAGCACACTCTCCAGCACCAGGAGCACCAGAGTCACGGGGGCAAACTGAGCCTGCACCGCCACATCCACCTGAGCCAGACCCCTTACTAACCCAAAAGCCATCGCCGCTCCCGATCCCAGATGAAAATTTTGATCCTGGCGGATCACATAGCGGTAGGTAACGGCAAACAGGAAGCCTGCCAGCATTGCGATCGCCAGACTGATCAGGAAGGAAACTCCCCAGGCCCGGTGAAACCCAGATAGGAAGATGGGCAGATCCAGAGCCAGCAACTGGGTTTCCAGGACAGTAAGCAGGCCAAACAGCAGTCCCGCCGCGATCGCTCCCACCATCCCTGCCTTCAAAGATTGCCACCGTTCCTGCCAACTCAAAGTCCCCATGAGACTAGCGGAAATCACTTTTCGAGTACCATCTGTAACCTGAGCCATCCTTTACCCCTTCACCCCTTCACTTAACTAAAAATACCCTGACCCCCGATCCCTGACCCCTGATCCCTAATCCCTAATCCCCAATTTGCTCCCAATTTTTCCATCATCCCTTTATTCCTTCCCTGCCAACCGATTCCCACTTTGAACTATGATCAGTCTTGCAGTGAATTTGTAACGGTTGTTTCACAAAAAACTATGGATATTCTGTCACTCGGTTGGGTTGGCTTGCTGGTTGTGTTTACGTTTTCCATCTCGCTGGTGGTATGGGCACGTAACGGCTTCTAAGACTGTTCAGGAGTCCCTGTGGAATCTTATTCAGTACTCAATGTCTTAATGTTTGCAGCCTTTGGTCTGTTGGTGGCTGTGAGCGGTGGGGTCATTTACTTGACCGTTATGGACTGGCGCGATCGCCGTCGCCAGGATCAGGATAAACGCTCTGAGCGTAAAAAAAGTCGTCGTTAAATCTCCCGTTAATCTCCTTCTATGACTCTCCATCAAGACAGCATCGCCCCGCATGGTGGGCAACTGGTCAATCGTATTGTGACAGCAGAGCAACGCCGGGAATTTCTCGATAAGGCCGATCATCTGCCAGTCGTGCAGCTTGATGAACGGGCTGTCTCGGATCTGGAACTGATCGCGATCGGGGGATTCAGTCCGCTCACGGGTTTCATGGAAGAAGCCGATTATCGCTCTGTGGTGGACAATATGCGGTTGGCCAATGGCTTACCCTGGTCAATTCCCATCACTCTATCCGTGTCTGAAGCGGTAGCGGAACCGTTGCAAGAAGGCAGTCTGGTGCGGCTGGATGATGCCAAAGGGCGGTTTGTGGCTGTCCTGCAACTGACCCAGAAGTACCACTACGATAAGGTTCATGAGGCGTTGCATGTCTACCGCACCAATGAAGAGAAGCATCCAGGGGTGCTGGTGGTTTATCAGCAGGGACCTGTGAATCTGGCAGGGCCGGTCTGGCTGATGCAACGGGATCCCCACCCCAAATTTCCCACCTACCAGATTGATCCGGCGGAATCACGGGCGTTGTTCCGGGAGAAAGGGTGGAAGACGATCGTTGGCTTCCAGACCCGCAACCCGATTCACCGTGCTCACGAATACATCATTAAATGTGCGCTGGAAATTGTCGATGGCCTGTTTCTGCATCCCCTGGTCGGTGCGACGAAGGAAGATGACATTCCGGCGGATGTGCGGATGCGCTGCTACGAAATCATGCTGGAAAACTACTTTCCCAAAGATCGGGTGATTCTGGCGATTAATCCAGCGGCGATGCGTTACGCTGGCCCCCGTGAGGCGATCTTCCATGCCCTGGTACGGAAGAACTACGGCTGTACTCACTTCATCGTGGGTCGCGATCATGCGGGTGTGGGAGATTATTACGGCACTTACGATGCTCAGTACATTTTTGATGAGTTCAAGCCAGAGGAGTTAGGCATTATTCCCCTCAAGTTTGAGCACGCCTTTTACTGCACTCGCACGCAATCCATGGGCACCACTAAAACCAGTCCCAGCCTGCCGGAGGAACGGATTCACCTATCGGGTACTAAGGTGCGAGAAATGCTGCGTCGAGGCGAACTGCCTCCTCCAGAATTCTCCCGTCCCAAGGTGGCGGCTGAGTTAGCGCGAGCGATGAAGGTGTTTACTGAGAGCCAGTACGAGATTTAAGATGGCATTCGGCCAAGGATCCCTAAAAACTACCGCAAAACTGTTACCCGAATGCTACGCCCTTACAGATCAAGGGTATAACCGGGGCTTTTAAAACACCCTCTTAAGCGATTAACCACCATGCCCATCAGAAAAATGGGCCTCTAATCGCTCTAAGATACGGCGGTTTTCGGTTTGCAGTCCCCGAATCTCAGACTGCATTTCGTGCATATCATCAGCCTGAGAGCCAATCATAGAGACGGTATCTGCAATGCTGGCTCTCAGGTCACTAATTTGCCCTTGTTGTTGCTGAATCGCCAGCAGGATAGTTTCTGATAGTGCCTCCAAGCGATCGAGTCGGGTTGGTTGAGTGGGTTGGTCGCTCATGATTTTTTGTCTCATGGCTTACTAATCGCTTCAAACGGTTCGGTGCCTAATGGACTGGGAACCCAGCCAGAAATGGCTTTGCGTTGAGCCAGCAGTGGTTCGGAGTGGACGATCGGCAGGCGCAGCACTTCATCATGCAGAATCTGATCGACTTGAGCATAAACTTTGGCGCGTCCGGCCTGGTCTGGAATTGCCCGTCCCTGATTCAGCAACTGAAACACCTGATCATTTTTCCAGTTGCCAATATCGTCGGTGGAATTGGGGCCGAAGTGGGGATACAGGAAACTGTCTGGATCGCCAAAATCAGCCGTCCATCCCAGCATAAAGGCCTGATATCCGGGGGCTTTACGACGATCCGCCAGGTAAGCGGCCCAATCCTGGGTTTTCAAGTTCACCCGAATGCCGATCGCACTCAGGTCAGCAGCAAAGGCTTCGGCGATCGCTTTGGGAGTGGGAAAGTAAGGCCGGGAGACGGGCATATACCAGAGTTCCAGGTCAAAGCCATTGGGATAGCCTGCTTCAGTCAAGAGTTGTTTGGCTTTCTGCGGATCAAAGGGATAGGCGGTTAAGTTAGCCGCATTGGCCCAGGCCAGCGCATCCGGCAGGAAATGGGGGGTATGTTGTCCCAGGTCGCCCCAGAAGGCTTTGACGATCGCAGGTCGGTTAATGGCATAGGCGATCGCTTGCCGCACCCGGCGATCGGACAACGGTTTGTAGGCGGGATTGAGTGCCAGATAGCCCACATTCATGGAAGGACGGGAAATGGCCGTCAGATTGGCATCGCCATCCACTTCTTTTTTCTGATCGGGGGCCAGATCGATAGTGAAATCTACCTGCCCTGCCCGTACCTGAGCCAATCGGGCGGCTGGATCGGTAATAAAGCGAATCACCAGTTGATTGACTTTTGGCAAACCGGCTTTCCAGTAAGTGGGATTTTTTTCCAGGATGACGCGATCACCCGTGCGCCATTCCTTAAATACAAACGCTCCCGTACCGACGGCCAGGGATCCAGGGGTGCCATAACTGGCTCCCGCTTTTTGAATTGCGGTGGGGCTGGCAATGCCAAAGAAGCTACTGGCGATCGCCTGGGGAAAAGCGGCAAAGGGTTGTTTTAAGACAAATTGAATCGTATAGGGATCAACCACCACCACATTCTGCAGCAGGGAATTAGGATCGCCCTTGAACCCGCCAAAGATTTGCGACCAGATTTCATAGACCTTCCCGGCATTCCGGTAGCCGTGGGGATGGTTGGGATCCCACCAGCGTTCCACATTAAACCTCACCGCATCGGCATTAAAGGGTGTACCATCCTGAAATTTCACATCCTGCCGCAATTTGAACGTCCAGGTTTTCCCATCCGGCGAGGCTGACCATTCGGTGGCCAGAGAAGGCTGCAAATCAGTACTTCCTGGCTTAAATTCCATCAATCGGTTGTAAATCTGCTGCTGCACGAAGATGGAATTGCCATCCGTGATATTTCCCGGTTCCAGGTTTACGGGTTGTCCCCCCGACCCGAAGACCAGCACCCCCGGAGGCGCAGCAGTCCCAGTGGGAGACGGAACTGAGGTCTGATTGCCAGCCGTGCAATTGGTCAGCCCGATCGCCAGTCCACCCACCACTGCCAACAGCAGCAACCGCCACAAACGCCGCGATCGTCCTAGCCACGCGTAACCCACCCCTACTGATCGAACTCCCATCACGCCGTCCTACCATGCCTCAACATCTACCGTCGTCCATTATCACTCATCCACCTGGGGAGACATTCCACTGAAACGTCTTTACCTCCCACCCTCCACCACCTTCCCAATCCTGATTGATACCATAGCGAATGTACTCCTTTTGCCCGACTTTCTCGCATGAGTAGGTTGCCAATATAGCGAATCTGGTATGTCTCCTTCCCCTCAGCCACCGATCTTCCCGAAAGCAAGGCTACCGCTGCAAACCGTCTTGATTGTGTTCCTGGTTGTACCGTTAGTTGGGGCTGTGGCAACCGTCTTGTGTGTGTCCTTCAAAAATGGACAAAAGACGGTTGAGACTTTTACCAATGAGTTGATGGCTGACAAGAGCGATCGCCTGCAACAGCAGCTGCAGCAATATCTGGATGGCCCACGGGTCATTAACCAGAACAATGCAGACGCAATTCAGGCAGAGCAACTGGATGAGTTAAATGCTGCCAAGCTGATCCGCCAATTTTGGAAGCAGCGATATTTATTTGACTCCAAGAAATTTTGTGGATCGGCCATTTATTTGGGCACTCAGCAGGGGGAATTCGTCAGCCTGGAACAGCAGGGAAACCAATGGCTCGCGAATCAGGCAGGACGGGCTACAGGTGGCCGTTATGATAGCTACATTGTGAAGCAGGGAAAAGTGAACCAACTTCTGCGACGCACTCAAAAAGTATTTGATCCCAGACAACGCCCCTGGTATCAGACTGCAAGGCAATCCAGACAACCAGTATGGAGCACCATTTATCCAGACTTTAACCAGCGTTCTGCAGAAATTACCCTCGCTCAACGAGTTGACAATGCCTCTGGTCAAATGCAGGGGGTGCTAGGCGTAGATTGTCCCCTGTCTTCAATCAGTACGTTCCTGAAACAGGCTAAAGTCGGCCGATCGGGTGAAATTTTTATCATTGAGCGATCGGGCACCTTAGTAGCCAGTTCAGCCGATGACTTCCCTTTCAATTCTCGATCGGGTAGGCTGGCGGCTCCCCAAAGTCAGGACAACTTAATCAAAGCGGCTGCCGTACAACTCAATCAACGGTTTCGTCGGCTCAATCAAATTAAAGGCAAGCAGAATTTTGACTTCGTTCAAAATGGTCAACGGTATTTCGTCCGGGTTACCCCCTTTTCAGATCAGTTTGGGTTGAACTGGTTGATTGTCGTGGTGGCTCCCCAAGCGGATTTTATGGGGCCGGTGCATGATAATATCCGCACAAATGTACTGTTTAGCGCGGCTGTCCTGGCTGGTACGATCGCCTGTAGTATTTACCTTGCCCGCCGGATTGCCTCTCCCATTCTGGCTTTAAGCACGGCCAGTACCGCGATCGCTGGGGGCAATCTCAATCAGCAGGTGCCCCTCTCCCGCATTTGGGAATTGGGAGCGCTCTCTACGGCCTTTAATCAAATGGTGGCTCAGGTACGAGACTCTTTTACCAGCCTGGAGCAAATTAAGAAACGGTTGGAACAACGAGTTGTTGAGCGTACCGCTGCTTTACGGCAATCGGAGGAACGGTTCTCGAAAGCGTTTCAGTCTTCGCCTTCGCCGCTGGTGATTCTCAATTTGCAAGACTGGCGAATTCTCGCTGCCAATGATAGTTTCTTGCAACTGAGCGGTTATGCGGCTGCGGAAGTGATGGGTCAAAGTGCGGTCGGTCTGAATCTCTGGGCAAATCGGGCCGATGCCAGACGAGTGGCCAGGTTGCTGCGAAGCCAGGGGCACATCCGCAACCTGGAGTTGAAATACCGCAAGAAGTCGGGGGAATTCGGAACGGTGTTGCTGTCGGCGGAACCCATTCAGTTAGATGGGCAACCCTGTGCCATTTTTGTGAATACCGACATCAGCGATCGCAAACAGGTTGAACAGGCTCTGCAACACAGCAAACAGCAACTCAACCGCCAAAATACGGCTCTGATTGAATTAACCCGCCATCAAGCGCTGAGCCAGGGAGATTGGCAGGCGGCTGTGCGGGAAATTACCCAGACGGCTGCCCGAACTTTAGAAGTGGAGCGGGCCAGTGTCTGGCTGTATGACGGCGATCGTCAGCGAATTGACTGTGTGGATCTGTTTGAACACACCATCAATCACCATCAGTCTGGATCATCCTTAAGCGCGGCAGACTATCCGGCCTACTTTCGGGTCTTGGAACTGGAGCAACTGATTACCGCTCATGATGCATTGACGGATCCCAGAACTGCAGAATTTGGCTCCTCCTATTTACGGCCCAACCAGATTACCGCCATGCTGGATGCGCCCATCCGGTTAGGGGGTGACACGATCGGGGTGCTGTGCCTGGAACAGGTTGGAACTCCTCGCTGCTGGACATTGGAAGAAGAGGGATTTGTGCGATCGCTGGCAGATTTAGTCTCTCTGGCGATCGAAGCCAGTCAGCGCAAACAGGCAGAAGCCGCACTGCGAGCCAGCGAAACTAAATACCGGGATCTGGTGCAAACCGCTAACAGCGTGATTCTGCGCTGGGATGCCACGGGCCACATCCGGTTTATGAACGATTATGGGCAGCAATTTTTTGGATTCAGTGACCAGGAAATTTTGGGCCGCCATGTCGTTGGCACCATTGTTCCCACAACTGAAAGTCTGGGGGGACGGAATCTTGATGCCCTGATGCAGGAAATCTGCCGTCATACTGACAGCTACTCCACCAATGTCAACGAAAATATGCGTCGGAATGGCGAACGAGTCTGGTTAAGCTGGGCCAATAAA
>JBBIQC010000124.1:7799-9681 GCA_037442585.1 Oscillatoriales cyanobacterium bin_317 | reverse complement strand
CGAACCCATTCACGGAAAGCTCGGCGCATGGCTTTTTGCATAAGTAAATGTGGTGACAGCGATCGGCAGCTTTTATGAATGGGGACATTTCGCGCCCCAGAGCTATCTGATAATAGAGATTAACCTAACTTACTGGCGCAACGTTTTCTATGGGTTTCTACATCTCGCCCCGCTTTCTGGACAAATTGTCTGTCCACATCACCAAAAATTATCTGGATTTGCCCAATGTCAAAGTGCCGCTGATTCTAGGAGTTCATGGCCGTAAGGGAGAGGGAAAATCCTTTCAGTGTGAACTGGTGTTCGATCGCATGGGCGTGAATGTTGTTCATATGTCGGCGGGAGAGTTAGAAAGTCCCGATGCGGGGGATCCGGCCCGACTGATTCGATTGCGCTACCGGGAAGCTGCCGAAATGGTGAAGGTACGCGGCAAGATGGCTGTATTGATGATTAATGATATTGATGCCGGAGCGGGACGGGTTGATCAGTACACCCAATACACCGTCAATACCCAACTGGTGAACGGTACGCTGATGAACATTGCCGATAATCCCACTAACGTCCAGTTGCCCGGTTCCTATGATTCCGAGCCGATTCAACGGATTCCCATTATTGTTACCGGTAACGACTTTTCCACCCTGTATCAACCGCTGATTCGGGATGGGCGGATGGAGAAGTTTTTCTGGGAACCCGATCGCAGCGATCGCATTGGCATTGTGGCAGGCATTTTTGAGGTAGATCAGGTCGCTCATGCCGATATTGAAAAACTGGTGGATACCTTTCCGGATCAGGCGATCGATTTTTATGGAGCGTTGCGATCGCGGCTTTATGATGAACAGGTGCGGCAGTTAATCCAGGATGTGGGTCTGGAGCGCATTTCCTTGCGAGTGGTAAATAGCGCTGAACGTCTGCCAGAATTCCGTAAGCCCGATTTCAGCCTGCCACACCTGATCGCAGTAGGTAAGCAAATGGTGCAGGAACAGCAGCGGGTTCAGGAAATGCGCCTCGCCGAGGAATACAACAAATCCCTCTACTTCAACCGCAAGCTGGGAGACACTAGCGATCGCACCCCGCCCAAACCAGAAACCACCTACTCCCCTTCCAACCAATTCTTCCGCTCCTACCAAAACACTCCCAACGGCAACCAGGGATCCTCTCCCACTCCCCCACCCCCCCACTTCTCCACTCCTTCCAGCTATCCCGGCCAACCCTCCAGCACCCGCCTGACTCCGGAACTGGTGACAGAAGTGAACCGAATTCTGGGCCAGGGGCTGCGGTTGGGGATTGAGTATGTGGATGAACGCCGCTTTCGGACAAATTCCTGGAACTGCTATGGGATCTTTGAAGGCAATGGAGCCAGCGCGATCGCGGCTTTAGAAGCCTGCCTTGCCGACCGCCGCAACGACTACATCCGGTTGGTTGGAACCACCAAAGATCGTCGCCGTGTGGTAGAAAACATCATCCAACGGCCTCATGATAAAGCAACCAGACCTTAAGCGATGTCAGTCAACCCTGCTCCCAACGTTGCATCGGTGCGGAGTGCGATCGCCCTGGGGAGCAACCTGGGCAACTCCCTGCAAACATTAGAATCAGCAATTGTATCCCTGGCCCAAACTCCAGAGATTTTCCTGCAAGCGCGATCGCACTGGTATCAAACCAAAGCCGTTGGGCCACCACAACCCGATTACCTGAATGGCTGCATGCTGTTGACTACCACCCTGAATCCTCATGCCTTGTTGCAGGTGTTATTGGATATAGAAAAACAGTTTGGCCGGGTGCGCCGAGAACGCTGGGGGCCCCGCACTTTAGACCTGGATTTGTTGCTGTATGGCGATCGGATTCTCCATACCCCCAACCTGCAAATTCCCCATCCCCGTATGACTGA
>JBBIQC010000124.1:0-7789 GCA_037442585.1 Oscillatoriales cyanobacterium bin_317 | reverse complement strand
TGCCGCTGGCTGAAATCGCCCCCGACTGGATTGAACCTGTTTCCGGCAAAGCGATCGCTGACCTCGTACAAACGGTAGACTGTTCAGAGGTTCATTTAATTCCCTAACCCAGACGTTTCACCGAAACGCCTCTACCCAATCCCCAACCCCAATCCCTAATCCCTTTATTCCCTGACTAACGCCTATGCCTCTTGGTGGAGAACCCCCTCAATTACTCAAGCAACGCCTGTTTTATAAAGGTCGTAAATTTGGCTTTGAAGTCAGCCGTCTGCGTCTTCCCAATAAGAACGAAGGCGAGTGGGAATGTATTCGCCATCCTGGAGGTGCCCTGGCGGTTCCCGTCACCTCTGATGGCAAATTAGTGCTAATTCGGCAATACCGTTTCACCACACGGGGACGCATTCTGGAGTTTCCGGCAGGGACGATCGAGGCGAATGAAGGCCCGGAAGAAACTATCAAACGAGAAATTGAAGAAGAAACGGGCTACCGTGCTCATCAGTGGCAACGGTTAGGCGAGTTTTTTGTCGCTCCAGGATACTCCGATGAAATTATTTATGCCTTCCTGGCGCAGAATTTAGAACTTCTGGAAGAACCACCCGAGGGGGATAAGGATGAGGATCTGGAAGTGGTATTAATGAGCCTGGAAGAAGTGGAAAAGGCAATTCATGTCGGCGACTTGATTGATGCCAAGTCCATTTGCAGTTTTCTGCTGGCTCGTCCGTTCCTTGAGCAATCCTCTTAAATCCTCAGTTTATGTCCCAACTGATCCTGTTCTGGCACCGACGCGATTTGCGGATTTCTGATAATGTCGGGCTGGCGGCAGCGCGGCAACGATCGGCCAGAGTGGTGGGAGTCTTTTGCCTGGATCCAACTATCCTGCGCCATGACGTAGCTCCGGTACGAGCGGTTTATATGATGGGGTGTTTGCAGGAATTGCAGAAGCAGTACGCTCAGGCAGGTAGCCAGCTTTTAATTCTCCACGCTGATCCTCGACAGGGCATTGTTGCCTTAGCCACGGTATTGAATGCTACTGCTGTTTTCTTTAACCGGGATGTGGAACCCTACGCCCGCGATCGAGATCGCACGGTTGCTGCTGCTTTGAGGGAACAGGGCATTGAAGTCTGCACCTTTTGGGATCAACTGCTGCATGCGCCTAAAACCGTGACCACCAGTTCTGGGCAACCCTATACCGTGTACAGCCCCTTCTGGCGTAATTGGAGCCGTCAAGCCAAACAGCCACCTGTGGAAAAATTACAGCAGGCCACCGGCTTAACGGAGAACGAGCAGGCGATCGCCCAACAAGCCGGAACCATTTCCTTGCCGACAGCGAAAGACTTAGGGTTCATCTGGGATACGCCCTTAATCCTGGAACCCGGAGAGCAGGGAGCGGCTGATCGATTAGCCGAATTTTGCGATCGCGCCATCACGGATTATGCGGAGAAGCGGAACTTCCCCGCCCATCCCGGCACCTCGCAGTTGAGTGCTGCATTGAAGTTTGGGGCGATCGGCATTCGTACCGTCTGGGCCGCCACCCTGGAAGTAGAGCAACAGGTGCGTAGTGATGAAGCTCGCCAAGGTATTCAGTCCTGGCGGCAGGAATTGGCCTGGAGAGAGTTTTACCAGCACGCCCTGTATGGCTTCCCGGAACTGGCTGAAGGCCCCTACCGCCCCCATTTCAAAGCCTTTCCCTGGGAGAATAACGAGGAATGGTTTCAAGCCTGGTGTGAAGGGAGAACGGGCTATCCGATCGTCGATGCCGCCATGCGTCAGATGAATGAAACTGGCTGGATGCACAACCGTTGTCGGATGATTGTGGCCAGTTTTCTCACCAAAGATTTGATCATTGATACCCGACTGGGCGAGCAGTATTTTATGCAACGCCTGATGGATTGGGATTTGGCCGCTAATAATGGTGGCTGGCAGTGGAGTGCCTCCAGTGGGATGGATCCCAAACCGCTGCGAATCTTTAATCCGGCCAGTCAGGCGCAAAAGTTTGACCCAGAAGCAGAGTACATCCGGGAGTGGTTGCCGGAACTCAGAAGCGTGGAAACTGAGGAACTGGTAACGGGAAAAATTTCGCCGGAAGAACGCGATCGCTGTGGTTATCCGGCTGCGATTGTGGATCACAGTCAGCGGCAACGGCGGTTTAAGGTGTTATATCAGCAGCAGCGGGAGCGGGTTGGAGGGAATTAGGGATTAGGAATTAGGGGTTAGGAATGAGTGGGCACTATTCACTATCCACCATTTGTCCTTCACGGGTGTGTGGGAGAGATTTAGATGAGTAATTCTATCTAAGGAGAGAGCCAAAGGTCTCACTTTAGATAGAACTAGCGAGGAAAGTAGGGAAGGTTCAAAAAATTTACAAATTTTAAAAAAGGCTCTACTTCTCCCCAGGAATTCCACATACTTTCCACAGGCTTAGGATTTTTTTTCCACACTATCTCCACAGGTTTTCCCCAGGTTTGCCAAAGTTTTCCACAGGCTGCACAGCAGAATCGGCTTTTTCCCCAGCGATCGCAGTTTCTCTTTTCTCCAGTCATCATTAAAGTTCACCCCTGGTTCTTGTTAAGAAGAGTAACAAAAAGCAGCCTCAAACACCGATTCTTTCGTAAACCTTTTTTGTCTATGAAGCAGGGCGTCATATTTCTCAACATTGACAACCCTGGGAATTCGATTGAGAGTGGTGCGACCAAGAGATGAACGCGCTGACTCTCGCTGACGATTTCCACAACCCCCTAGTGGGAGGGCGGAACGATCGCAGCCAGAATTGGCTCATTTTTTCATTTGTGTGTTCCAATGTTCCATTGCTAGAAATTAAACCAAGTCCCGCTAGAGAACGGTCGTTTTCCGATCAGAGAAACTCCGGTTCTGAACTTAGACCAGGTTTATTCTTGCCTGCTTCCTTCCTCAACCATCCATTCCCTGTGAGTTTGAGATGCCATGAATACCACTGTTAGTTTGCTAGTCGAAGTTCCCGAAATTCTGCATGAATCCCTGAGAAATTACCTGGAGATGCGCCCTGACTGGGATCAGGATCGGGTGATTACAGCGGCGCTCTCCCTGTTCCTGTTACAAAACCAGAGCGAAACGGCTCCGGAAAAGCTGCATCATCGGCAAGCCTCCCGCATTTATCTCGATACGCTGTTCAAGCGACCGATCGGACAGAACTAAAACTATTTGTCCTTTGTCATTCGTCCTTTGTCCTTTACTAATGGCTGATGACCAATGACTAATGACCGATGATCAACGCCCCATGACTCCCTTCTCCCAAACTCTCTCTGCCCTCGCTGTCCCATGACATACCAGATCTCGGCAACCAAATTGCAAGCGTATAACCGCTGTCCCTATGCCTACTACTTGCGGTATGAGCGTAGGGTGGTGGCCAGTGAGTTTTTTGGCTCTCCAGCTTTAGGAACGGCACTCCACCAAACCCTGGCTCAGTTTCACTGGGATTGGCACTACCAGGCTCCCCTACCGGATCTGCAATGGATTCACTATTGCTGGCGGCAGCATTCATCCGGGTTAAGTAACAATCAAATCCTGGAAGGCATGGAAATTCTGGAGAAGTATTACCGTACCTTTATTGCCAATCAGGTCGCCATGAATCCGCCGTTGGCTGTGGAAGGCAAAATTCAGGGGTATCTGCAGGCCGAGAATCTGGAATTTATGATTGTGGGCCGTTACGACCGGATCGACTTTTTGCCCGATGGTCTGGAACTGATTGATTACAAATCGAGCCGGGAGCGGAAGTTACCTGATTCGTCAGAAATTGATGTGCAGATTGGGCTGTACTACCTGGCACTGGAGCAGACCTATCGTCAGAGTCTGAAGTACCTCAGTTTGCTGTTTCTGCGGAGTGGGGAGAAGATTCGCTTCAAAGCCACCTGTGACCATCAAGAGCGGGTGCAGAAGATGATCAGTAATCTGGCGGTGCGGTTACGGCACGATCGCGGCTGGGAACCCACTCCTGGTAAACAGTGCGATCGTTGCACCTTCGCCCGTTACTGTCCCGCTGTTACCGCCAATCCGGTGCCAGTCCCTGAAACCCAGACGAAGCCACAATTACAGTTGGCATTGAATCTGGCTTAGGAATAAGAATTAAATAACGACGATCGACAGGAACTCTAAACAGAGGTAGAGCTATCGTGTAGAGAGTCAAGGTTACAGTCTTGAAACAGAGTTGAAAATATCTGTGATTAGAGCGTAATCTAGCGAAAGACCTTTAATGGTTTGGTTATCCAGTTAACTATGCGTTGGCCAACAAATTCGATCGTTATTTACTCAAATCTGCCATTACTTCATGTAGAAGATTGGGCTGCCCCTTCAGTCGAATACGGCATTGGAGGGAGCGAGGAAGCGGTTATCTATTTAAGCGAGGAGCTTGTCAATCTGGGTTATCAGGTGACCGTGTTTAATCCTTGTGGAGAATTTGCAGGAATCTATAATGGGGTTTCTTACTGCCCTCTTGAGTTATTCAATCCAGAGGATGAATTTGATATCCTGATTATTCATCGCTATTGGTTGCATCCAATGGTGATGAATCTTAAAGCTAGGAAAATAGCCATTTGGCTGCATGATAATCCTCAATTCCTGCCTGCGATCGCAGAGAATCAGCGGCAGGAGTTTTTATCAAGCTTCAATAAACTCTTTGTTTTATCTAACTATCATCGATCGTTTTTGCCAGACTGGATTCCTGCAGAGAAGATTTTAATGACCAGAAATGGCATCAAACTTTCTGATTTTGAGAAACAAGGGATTGTTAGAAATCCTAAACGACTAATTTATATTAGTGATTATTTACGAGGCATTGAGCATCTTTTAACTCATTGGCAAGCTATTTTAACTGAAGTTCCTGATACCGAACTACATCTATTTTATGGGTGGAAAACGTATGATACTATTGTGAACTCACCGTTAATTGCTAAGTTTCCCCATCTCAAGGGCAAAAAAGAAAAATTCTTGCCCCTTTTACAACAACCAAATGTTTATGAACATGGCCGGGTTGGGCATCAACAGTTAATTGAAGAACTGTTTAAATCAGGTATTTATGTTTACCCCTGCGCGACTCCTGCTGAGATTTTTTGCATCGCTGCAGTTAAAGCTCAAGCGTGTGGCTGTGCCTGTATTGTGACCAATTTTGCAGCCTTGGCTGAGACGGTACAAGTTGGAATTCAAATTGATGGTTGTGCTGGTGAATCTACTGTGAATCAAGCTTTCCTTGAGGCTGTCATTGATTTACTCAAGCATCCTGAGAAACAAGAATTCCTCAGGCGTGAAGCTTTAGCAATTAAGCCAACTTTTGGTTGGGATAGGGTTGCTAAACAATGGCAAGATCAATTCTTTTTGATTTAAATCAATGGGATGAACCCACGGGACAAGCCCCGGTCGGTGTTTCGCCCCAAGGGACGGGGAATGTACCCAAACGAGAATCTGCCGCGATCTTTCTTTAAATTGGTATTACTTGGATTGACCTCGAAGCAACACAGAAAAGCTATCCAATTGACACACTATGTTCACAAGTACATCAATGATTTAGTGAATCCTGAATGAGATCATTTCCGCCACGGCCATTTGGTGCCCATCTCGGTGAGGGCAGAAAAGATCAGGTAGACTACCAGCAATCCCACTCCGGCTAAAAACGGCAGTAAATCGTTGTCCATGCGTACTATTTTCGCCTGGTGTGGTAGCGTCGTAAACGAGACGTATCTTCTCATGGGCAGATGTTATGGCACAACCTTCTGATGCACCCCAGGCTGGCAACTCTGCAAAATCTCAAACTGGCCGCAACAAAGGGCGATCGCTCCCTCCCAAGCTGATGATTCAAACCGGGCGCTTTGTCTGGACGCAGATGTGGCACTTGATGATGTCCAATCTGGCTCCCCGCAACAAGGTGGGCGAATACATCCGTCCGGAGAGCCAGTTTCGCAATGCCATCAGTACTGCCCCAAATGCGACCTATCCGCCTGCCGCAGGACGCTACAAGCTGTATGTGGGATGGGGTTGTCCCTGGGCACATCGGACACTGGTGGTACGGGCGTTGAAAGGATTGGAGGAGGCGATCGCGGTGTCCATTGTCTCTCCTGCACCAGAAGAGGGCGGTTGGATCTTGGACGTTCCAGAAGCAGGTTGTCGTACCCTGGCAGATTTATATGAACTGGCGGCACCGGGCTATGGGGGACGCTGCACGGTTCCGGTATTGTGGGATGGGGCAACGAAAACGATCGTCAATAATGAAAGCTCAGACATTATTGTGATGCTGAACTCGGAGATGAATGCATTTGCTAAACATCCCGAACTTGATTTGTATCCAGAAGAGTTAAAAGATAAGATTGATGAATGGAATGACAAAATTTATCATTCTGTCAATAATGGGGTCTATCGCTGTGGTTTCGCGCAATCTCAAGAGGCTTACGAAAAAGCTTGCAATGGGGTGTTCGTGACGCTTGATGAAATCGATGCCGTTTTAGAAAGCAATCAGTATGTGTGTGGCGATCGCATTACCTTAACCGATGTGCGTCTATTCACCACCCTGTTTCGCTTTGATATTGTCTATTACGGCTTATTTAAATGCAACCGTCGTCGTATTCAGGATTACGAGCATCTAGGGCCATATCTGCGGGATCTGTATCACTTTCCTGGCGTGGCTGACACCTGCAATTTAGAAGCCGTGAAACGAGAGTACTACGGTAATCTGTTTCCGCTGAATCCGGGCGGCATTATCCCGATCGGGCCAGATATGACATTATGAGAGTGTTGTCATTAGTCCTTAATTAGCGGTTGTTCACAAATGACCAAGGACAAATGGCAAAGACAGCCCCTCTAATGTTCTTGTCCACAAGCCTTCTGACAGTACATTATGACTTCCACTCGTAAGCTGACCTTTGCAGACTATCTGGCCCTGGACAATTCAGGACTGGAAAGACGGGCTGAATTAATTGATGGAGTGTTGACAGAATTGCCACCGGAAACCTGGCTTAACAACGACATCGCAATGTTTCTGTTCTTGAAACTGGTGGAAACTGGTATTCCATTTCAGCAGGTGAAGGTGCATGGTTGCGAACTTCAAACTCCTATTCTAGAAAGCGGGGATGCGGCGAATCGCTATCCGGATCTGGTGGTCGTGGATGAGGTGCATCGGGCTAAACCCAACCAACGGATGACGATTACGCTGGATATGCCCCCACCGCGCCTAGTGGTAGAGGTAGTCAGTTCGGGTAAAACGAACCGGGACAGGGATTACCTCCGTAAACGTGCTCAGTATGCGGCGATCGGCATTCCTGAATACCTGATCGTAGATCCTCAAGCAAAGGTGGTGATTTTGCTGGTGCTGGTGGCTGATGGCTATCAAGAAGCAGGCCAGTATCAGGGACGGCAGCACGTACACTTACCAACCTTTCCCAACCTTGATCTGACGGCAGAACAAATCCTGACAGCGGGACAGGCAGGGTGATGCGTTTGGTATTATCCCCATTGAGTCAGATATGTCATTATGAGGGTATGTCAAAACAGTTTCAACTTCGGTTTGCCATGTCATCACTAAAGAGTTATACAGTCGTGCTTCGTCCTGATGATAATGGCACGTTTGTTGCCTACGTTCCAGCTATAGCAGGCTGTCACGCATGGGGAAGAACGATGGAAGAAGCACAAGCCGAACTCGCTTATGTGTTTGAAATGATTCGGGATGAATATCAAGAAGCAGGTCGAGAACTACCCAAAGATGTTGAGTTGTCTGTGCCCTAAGTACAGGACAAAAACTGTAAAATCTCAAAGAATTGCTCCATTTTCTGAT
>JBBIQC010000123.1:0-9688 GCA_037442585.1 Oscillatoriales cyanobacterium bin_317 | reverse complement strand
CGATCGGCTGGTTTGGAGCCGTTGTGCTGCAACTGGTTGCATTGGGGCTGCTTGCAGTTTTACTCCATTGGTGGAGCCAAAAGCACCCTTCACCCCATCACCCCACCACCCCATCACCTCCCTTCCCCGCTCCCCACTCCCCACTTCCCGCTCCCTTCCCCCTCCTCCACGGTCCCTGGCATCTCTTCGCTGGCGCGATCGCCCTGGCCGGATTAAATTGGCTCACTTTATTACTTTCCGGTCAACCCTGGCGTGTCACCTGGGGATTTGCCTTGTGGGCGGCACAGGTTGCCAGATCACTGGGTTGGGATGCCTCATCCAGTCCATTCTGGAGCAGTGAAGCCAGCCAGAAAGTGTTGAGCCAAAGCATTTTTGCAGATATCAGTTCCATTATGAACATGGGCATTATTTTGGGTGCGATTTTGGCAGCGGCTTTGGCTGGAAGATGGGTTGCTAAGGGTGAATTCACTTCCGCTCTCATTTTCAGAACTCTTATGGGTGGATTGATGATGGGCTATGGTGCCTTTCTTGCCTTCGGCTGCAATGTCAGCGCCTTCTTTGGCGGAATTGCGTCTACCAGTGTGCACGGCTGGATCTGGATTATCTTTGCTCTGATTGGCACCGTTGTTGGGATTCGACTACGAAAAGCCTTGCAAGCGCCTGTATAAGACTTGATTTGCGATTTATCTCTCACCATTTGAGGAACCTCCATGTCTGACCAATATCGATTTGAAACGCTTCAGGTTCACGCAGGACAGGAACCCGCTCCTGGCACAAATGCTCGTGCCGTGCCGATTTATCAAACCACGTCCTATGTATTCAATGATGCGGATCATGGTGCCCGCCTATTTGCTCTCCAGGAGTTCGGCAATGTCTATACGCGCATCATGAATCCGACGACGGATGTGTTTGAGAAACGGGTGGCGGTACTGGAGGGTGGGGTAGCCGCACTGGCGACTTCCAGTGGTCAGGCCGCACAACTTTTAGCGATCGCAAATATTGCTCAAGCAGGTGACAATATCGTGTCCACCAGTTACCTCTATGGCGGCACCTATAATCAATTCAAGGTCACGTTTCCCCGACTGGGCATCAAAGTCAAATTTGTCGATGGCGATGATGCCGAAAGTTTCCGGCAGGCGATCGACGATCGCACCAAAGCGCTCTATGTGGAGACGATCGGCAATCCTCAGTTCAACGTGCCGGATTTTGCGGCTCTGGCGCATGTCGCTCACGACAACGGCATTCCCCTGATTGTCGATAACACCTTTGGAGCCGCTGGCTATCTCGCTCGTCCGATCGACTATGGAGCCGATATTGTGGTTGAGTCGGCAACCAAATGGATTGGTGGACATGGCAATTCGATCGGCGGGGTGATTGTCGATTCCGGCAAGTTCGACTGGGGTAATGGCAAGTTCCCCGTCTTTACCGAACCGGCACCGGGATACCACGGGCTGAACTTCTATGAGGTTTTTGGCCCCCACAGTCAGTTCGGCAATATTGCGTTTATCACTCGTGCCCGAGTGGAAGGCTTACGCGATTTAGGACCAAGCCTCAGTCCGTTCAATGCTTTTCTGTTTTTACAGGGGTTGGAAACCCTTTCTCTGAGGGTACAACGTCATGTCAGCAATGCCCTGGACTTAGCCCAATGGCTGAAGCAACACCCGCAAGTGGAATGGGTGAATTATCTGGGGTTGCCGGAACATCCTTATCATGAGCGGGCGAAAAAGTATCTCCGCAATGGCTTTGGCGGGGTGTTAAATTTTGGCATTAAAGGCGGATTGGAAGCGGGAAGAGCAATAATTAATCATGTGAAACTTGCCAGTCACTTAGCCAATGTTGGGGATGCGAAAACACTCATTATCCATCCTGCTTCCACTACCCACCAGCAACTGACGGATGCAGAGCAGCGATCGGCAGGAGTTACTCCAGACTTAGTACGAGTATCCGTTGGCATTGAACATATTGATGATATCAAAGCTGATTTTGAACAGGCATTTGCTCAGATTGGGTAATTGTCATTGGTCATTTGGTAAAAACA
The DNA here is from genome assembly GCA_037442585.1 of Oscillatoriales cyanobacterium bin_317. Lineage (GTDB taxonomy): Bacteria > Cyanobacteriota > Cyanobacteriia > Leptolyngbyales > Leptolyngbyaceae > Leptodesmis. Next base: position 7,650 of record JBBIQC010000123.1, on the reverse strand, counting down.
ACAAATGCAGCAAATGACCAATGATAGAGGACAGAGGACAAATGACCAACAATTGCTGATAAATCTATGAATTATCAGAATTTCATTTCCCCCAATACCCAGTTCTACCGCCTTCCCGAACCCTTTTATTTAGAATCGGGAGAGGCGTTAATGGGTGTGCAGGTGGCCTACCGTACCTGGGGAACGCTCAGTGCCGATGGGGATAATGCGGTGCTGGTTTGTCATGCGTTAACGGGGTGGGCGGATGTGGATGATTGGTGGGAACCCTTGTTGGGGACAGGCCGATCGCTCAATCCAGATCAAGACTTCATCGTCTGCAGTAATATCCTCGGTAGCTGTTATGGCACGACTGGCCCCACGGATGTCAATCCCAAGACTGGAAGAGTTTATGGGCCAACCTTCCCAGCCATTACCATTCGCGATATGGTGCGTTTGCAGGCGGTATTGCTAGAAGCGTTGGATGTACGATCGCTACAACTGGTAATCGGTGGGTCTCTGGGAGGAATGCAAGTTCTGGAATGGGCGTTGCTATATCCACAGATTGTCAAAGCGATCGCCGTGATTGCTGCACCCGGTCGTCATTCAGCCTGGTGTATTGGTTTGAGTGAAGCCCAACGGCAGGCGATCTACGCCGATCCGAATTGGCAACAGGGCCATTACACGGCTGATCAAAAACCCGATACGGGACTGGCCATAGCTCGAATGATGGCCATGAGTACCTACCGCTCATGGAACAGTTTTGCCGATCGCTTTGGCCGACAATCCGGGCAGCATGGTCAGCCATTCGCGATCGCGGACTATCTACATTACCAGGGAAGGAAGCTGGTGGAACGGTTCGATGCCAACACCTACATCACGCTGACCCATGCTTTAGATAGTCACGATGTCACTCGTCCGGATCAGACTTACGAATCTGTTCTGCAAAGTATGCATCAGCCTACCCTGATTGTCTCCATCAGTTCGGATATTTTATATCCTGCCGTGGAACAGGAAGAGTTACTCAATCTAATTCCCAATTCAGAATTGAAATGGCTGGAATCACCCCACGGCCACGACGCATTTTTGATGGATATGGTGAATCTGAATCAGCTTGTAGTAGAATTTCGGGAAAAGTTGAAATTACAACATTTTATTGATACCCATATTGATGCTCTAGATTCTTCTCCTTGTTAATTATCTAATCAAATATCTATGCCCTTTTCTTTAAGTGAAGATCAGATCCACCAATTTAACCAAGACGGTTTTCTGATACTGGAACGATTGATTGATCCAGAATTTGCCTCCCGGTTGGCGGATCGATTTGAACCGTTGTTTAGAGGTGAGTTTGAAACGGATATTTATCCTGATGAGTGGTACTGGCGAACGGGGATGAGTTTGCCGGATGTGACTCGCCACATGGGGAATGTCTGGAAAAGCGATCGCACCATTGCCAGCCTCGTTCTCTCTAGCGAAATTGGGTGTTTGGTCGCTACCCTGGCAGGTTGGTCAGGTGCACGCCTGGGGCAGGATACCCTGTGGATGAAACCCCCGAATGGAAAGGCGATCGCCCTGCACCAAGATGCCTCCTATGTGAGCTATCTCGATCCACCAATTTCTATGACCTGCTGGATCACACTGGATGATACTTATGCCGATGCAGGCACCATTGAATATGTGCGTGGTTCCCACCGCTGGCCGCTGGTGGAAATACCAGGAGATTTTCATGCGCCGGAGCGATCGTACCGCTGGACAATGGAGCAAGCCGCGCAAGCCGTTGGAGCAACCGATTTAGAAATCATTCCGGTAGAAGTTCCAGCAGGCAGTGCAGTGATTCACCACGGTTACATCTGGCATGGTTCTGCACCCAACAGCCGCAGCAATACGATTCGTCGCAGCCTGGGGGTGCATTTGCTGCCTGACTATACTTGCTTTCGCCCAACGGGGTCACGCTACATTTTTGGTCGTTACCAGCGTCCCGGTGACATCACAATGGACGAAGCCTTCTTTCCCATTGTGTGGACTCAAGCAGGCTACCGCACCGCTTTTTTGGCAGACTATTGCAAAGATGCACTGAAGCCTGCCCAGGTTGAACTTCACATCTGATGATGCATCGGCATTCCACCGGACAACAAATCAGGACTCAGCATTCCGAAAACCATCGCAATGTGAGCCACAATCAGAAAAATCGCCACAAACGTTGCATGGGCTCCTAACTTCCACTCTTCACTTCTAGACCGCCAAATTGCTCCAATTTCTAATAATGCAATACCAAACAGTGGAACAACTCCCAACAAATAAAAACTAACTGCAATGACATCAATAATGGTTCTCCATTGACCACCTACTGTAATTGGAATAACAGCTTTAGAGAATAGATATAAAAAGATGATCAGAAAGTAAAAACCTGCAACAATCCCAGCGACTTTATTGATTGTTCTGACTGTTCCCTTAAAGTCGCGGGTGTACAAAATATAAAGCTCACTGATAGCCAAAGTCTCTGCCAAAATTACTGGAATAGCCATAAAAATCAACAAATTCCACGGCTGATTACTGGCTAGAAGCTCCATGTAGTGGGTCATATTCATAGCACTCTATCCTCCTGTAAAGGGCGAAATAACAAGCAAGGATTTCTTTAAGTGATGCTCTGGGCAGTTTGAAATACGGCTCCTGATTATAGCAATCTGTTCTGAACTGCTAATTAGCAGTAATTATCTTTTAAGACTTACTAATCTTTTAAAACTTGTTGAATAGGTCAAGGATTAATCATCAGATTGGGGGGCATCTAAACTCTCAAGCCTAACGTTTTTACCCAGGGTTTCTTGCTCTCTTAAAACCAGCGTAACTTTTCGGTCTCTGCTGGCAGGTCTGCGGCTCCATACCTTTGTGGTCTGTTTAACCTGTTTCATGCCGCTCAGGGTAATCAAGGTTAACACGGCTCCTAAAATTCCCATTTGCCACAGACCACACCCGATCGCCGCTCCCAATCCTGCTGCAGTCCAGATACAGGCGGCTGTCGTTAAACCACGCACTTTAGGCACAGCGGATTTTTTCGGAGATTGTTGCAGAATCAGTCCCGCTCCCAGAAACCCCACCCCTGTCGTTACACCTTGGATTGTTCGGCTAAGGGCATTGGTCGCCGCAAAAGAACTATCTCCTTCAGCTTGTAGCGGGATCATTACAAATAGCGCGGCCCCCATGCTGACTAACATAAAGGTTCTCATGCCTGCGGGTCTACCTCCCTGCTGACGATTTAATCCGATGATGCATCCGACAACCATTGCCAGAACCAGTCGTATACCAATGTGAAACCAGTCATCTGCATGCAGAACCATAGACTCCATCGCTACTAATCTCCAATTTGAACAAGCTGGTGAACTGGGATAGCCTCCAGCCTCAAACTACAATTCATCGATCAGATCACCGTAGTTTAAGAAGAGGTTAAGTAGAGTTTAACGGAAATTCAGTTTCTGGGAAGGAGATAAACAGGTTAAAAGCTTTTCTTGCAACTCTAATATTAAGTGACAAGCCCTGTTGGTAAGACGTGAAAAGCTGAAGATTTACGAAAAAGTATGGAGCGTTACGGTCAAGTGACTGAGGAATTTGCTTCAATCATCTACACTTCGATATAGATTTTGTTGTTTTTCGATAAAAACTCTTGATTTTGCGATCGCAATGTGGGAATCTCAGTTTAATTTATTACGGTAATCCTACCGTTTTACTGTAGATTAAGCAAGGTAAGACTATTCATGAATCCTCTATCTTCGCCGTCACTTCGATTCACCGCACTGTTTGTTACAGCAGGTCTGGGTTTGAGCACCGCAATTCCCGTCTTTTCTACCGGGGTTTCTTCCAGCACCACAACTTCTCAACATCAGAACGCTCAAAGTCAGAAAGTACCCCAGTTGGTGAGCCAAAAGCCGAAGCGGGAAATTCTGCTGGTGTCCTATGCGGTGACTAAGGCGGCTTACGACCAAATCATTCCCAAATTTGTGGCGAAATGGAAGAAAGAGAAAGGTCAAGATGTCACCATTAAAGCCAGTTATGGTGGCTCTGGAACGCAAACTCGTGCCATTCTGGACGGCCTGGAAGCAGATGTCTCGGCACTGGCGCTGGCGCTGGATACCAAAAAGCTGGAGAAAGCGGGTCTGATTCGGCCCGGTTGGGAAAAAGAATTACCCAATGAAGCGATCGTGACGCGATCGGTAGTGGCTCTGGTGACTCGTCCTGGAAATCCTAAAGGAATTCGAACCTGGGCTGATCTGGTAAAACCCGGTGTTGCTGTTGTCACCGCTAACCCCAAAACCTCTGGAGGTGCCCGCTGGAACTTTCTGGGTCTATGGGGTTCCGTTTCCCACACTGGAGGAAATGATGAAAAAGCAAAGCAATTTGTGACCCAGGTCTTTCGCAATGCACCCGCACTGCCTAAAGATGCACGGGAAGCCAGCGATGCTTTCTTCAAGAAAGGTCAGGGCGATGTCCTACTGAATTATGAGAATGAAGTGATTTTGGAAGGACTAAGAGGCGATAACAAGTCTTTCTACGTCGTCCCTCAAACTAATATTTCCATTGATAATCCAATTGCTGTAGTAGACAAAAATGTAGACAAACACGGGACTCGTGAAGTGTCTGAAGCATTTGCCAAGTTTCTGTTTACCCCAGAAGCTCAGCGGGAGTTTGCCAAAGTGGGGTTCCGGCCCGTGAATGCAACGGTTGCTAAAGAAGTGGAGAAGAAGTTTCCCAAAGTTAGCAAACTTTACACCGTTAAGGATTTTGGCGGTTGGGATACAGTGCAGAAAAAGTTCTTTGATGATGGATCCCTGTTTGATCAGATCTATGCGACTCGTTAATCCAATGCTTCACGTTGGATTTCTTGCTGATTTCCCATAGCGTACTATTTTCCACATTTTTGCTGAATCAGAGGTTGCTCTACCTGTTCCGTTGTCCTCCATCTAGATTATCTCTGTGTCTTCTCCCGATTCTCCCTCTAAAGTGGTGGAAGCTGGTCAGTCCACCAGTTTTCCACCCGTTCCCTCTCCTGAGTCGCCCGATCGTGTCCCACAGGCGATCGCAGAGGAAAAAAACTGGCTCCACTCGATCCAGGAGCCATCCCGTCTGGCAAAAGTTCTGTTTGGGCTAGCATTGCTCGTTTCTCTAGGACTGCATGGACTGCTGCTCCTATTACCGACTGGATCGGAAAACAAGGCCACGACCCAAAAACCAGAAGAAAAGAGCATTCGCATTACCCAACTGCCCACCCAAATCAAATCGCCTCCGGTTAAACGTCCCCCTAAAACGCCTGTTTTGAAAAAGCCAGCGGTCGTCGTTAAACCCCTACAACCCAGACCTGCTGTTCCTGCCCTCCGTCAACCCAAACCCCAAGCCCCTCCGGCATCGGCTCAGGCCACCTCTCCAGGGTCGGCATCGACAACTTCTGCGTCTGGAGCCAATCCCTGGCAGGATTTTCCTCAATATTCAGGGGCAGAAGCGGGATGCCACAATTTGCAGTCCTGCCTGCAGACGGCTGATGACCTGGATAAAGTCGCCGCTTTTTTTGAGAAGGAACTGGATGCGAAGAAGTATGCTTCCAAATTGACTATTACGGAAGCCAACCGCAAGGTGTATCAGGTTGCCAGAAATGGGATTACCCAGTTTTTAAGTCTGATCCAGGAACCGGGTAAAGGAACGATCTATGTGCTGGCTGAAGCGCCACGATCGCTCTCCGATTTAGCCAAGGCCGTTGAAGTCCCAGCAGAGATTTATAGTGTGTTGCAGAATCTGAATGCGGAGGATGCCACCCGCAACAACTTTGCTCAACCCGATTTATTTTATAGTTCAGATTCACCCCGACCCGACATTGGCATTATGAAATTAGTGCCAAACTCAACCGCCAATACTTTTTTTGATGAATACTTCAACACGAATCTCCGCAATAACGAATTTGACTTTTCGGAAACCGGACAAACCTATGGCAATGGCCCCATTTACACCATCAAAAAAGGCAAATCCTCCCTCTATCTGAACATGGTGCCTACTCAAGATGGAACAGGAACGATCGTAGTGGTCTGGAAGCAATTGCCGAAATGAGATTTTGGATTTTAGATTGGAAGCCTGTGAACAGGCATTAACGCCCCCTCTCACACCTACTCATCCACTCTCCACCCATCCACCCATCCACCCATCTACTCTCCCTCCTCCCTCCCCATGTCAAACGTCTACACCCTACTCGCCAAAGGTGGTCCAGTGATGATCCCGATCGTGGGATTGTCTATTTTGACGATCGCTCGCGCCCTGGAACGAGCCTGGTTTTGGTATCGCTTGTTGAGCCAGGAAGATAAGATTGTGCATGATGTCCTGGAAGCGGCTCATTCCGACCTGGATCAGGCCGCCGCGATCGCCTATGAACATCGACATTTGCCGATCGGTCGCTATTTGCTAGCCCCCTTGCGGTTGAATCATCCTACTCCTGAAACCTTCCGGTTAGCCCTGGAAACCGCCTCAGATAAAGAATTTATTGAAATGCACAAAGGTGACAAGTTATTTGAAAGTGTGGTCGGAATTGCCCCGCTTCTGGGATTGCTAGGCACAGTCACGGGGTTAATTCTGACATTTTCTAATCTCAACATCGGGGGTGGAGGGAGTTCAGCCGATGTTTCTAAAGCCGCAGCGGGGATTGGGGAAACCTTAACCACCACAGCAGGCGGTATGGTCGTGGCGATTCTGGCACTCTCGATTCTGCGGGTATTAGTCACGTTTCAAAGCAAGCAACTGGACTACTTCTCTGTCGTCGGTGGTGAACTGGAACTGATTTACCGCCAGATCTGGTACGAACCGATTTATCACGAAAGCACTCAGATTCTGCCCAACTCCAACCATGCCTCAGTCCCGACCCAAGAAATCAGAAAGTAGATCACAATGAGTTTACGATCGAGACGGCAGGCCAAAAACGCTCAAATGCCAGATGTGAATCTGGTGCCGATGATGGATGTGATCATGACGATCCTCACCTTCTTCATCATCGTATCCATGACTTTATCCAACCAGAAGGCATTGAATATTCCCTTACCCCGTGCGGATCAAGGTGGTTCAGAAATGAAATTGCCTGACCCAATGGTAGTGGGACTGAATTTGCAAGGGCAGGTTTTATTAGAGGGTAAATCCGCTTCTGATACAGAACTCGCTCAACGAATGCAAGCTTACCTGACCAAGCATCCCCAAGGAGCGGTGATTCTCAAAGCCGATCGCAAAGTGTCCTACGAACAAGTCGCAAAACTTTTGGGCAAGATGCAAGAGATTGGGGGAGAGCGGGTTTCTTTGGCGATCGGAGGCAGCTAGCTATGAAAAAAGTCTGGATAGGTTTTTGGGCGATCGTGACATTTGCCCTTTCTTCTTGTAGTAAAACGTTAAATGGACAGGAGATCAAGCGAGCGATCAGGACAGATTTAAGTCAGCGAGGTAGGCTTTCCATTCAATCTCTGACCTGCCCTAAAGACATCAAACTAGGAGACTGGCGACCTGTCGCAATGTAGGTCTCAATGCCTCGGCTTTGGAGTCCTTCAATATTGGTGATACTAAAGTACCCGTTGTCTAAGGCTGCCCGCTGGGGTTTACCCAGGCGAGGCAGGGCTGATTCATCGGTAGTAGAAAAAGGAGAATAAAGGAGTTGTTCCTGAG
>JBBIQC010000122.1:2002-9692 GCA_037442585.1 Oscillatoriales cyanobacterium bin_317 | reverse complement strand
GACCAGTCCGGCAATATGGGCAATGTCCGCCAGCAAGTAAGCGCCGACTTCATCTGCGATCGCCCGGAATTTATCAAATTGGATGATGCGGGGATAGGCCGAGTAGCCACAGATGATTAACTTGGGACGGTGCTGTAAGGCCAGTTCCCGCACCTGGTCATAGTCCAGTTGCTCGGTTTCCGGGCTGACCCCATAGTGCTGCACCTTGAACCATTTGCCAGACACATTCACGGGTGAACCGTGAGTCAGGTGGCCTCCGTGAGACAGGTCCATGCCCATGATCGTGTCTCCGGGTTCGAGCAGGCTGAGGAAGACGGCAAAATTGGCTTGAGCACCGGAGTGGGGTTGCACGTTGGCATGGGCGGCTCCGAAGAGTTGTTTCGCCCGATCGATCGCCAGTTGCTCGGCCTGATCGATATATTCGCAGCCACCGTAATAGCGTTTATTGGGCAGCCCTTCGGCATATTTATTGGTCAACACCGACCCCTGAGCCGCCAGCACTGCCGCAGAGGTAAAGTTTTCGCTGGCAATGAGCTCCAGGTGATCCCGTTGGCGCTGCAATTCATGGTTGATGATATTGGCGATCGCTGGATCGGATTGGGCAAGAAAGTCTAGGTTAGTCTGAGTCACGGATAAACCTCTAGGCAAACATTTCAAGCAAAAACAACTGTCAGGTCAATAAATCTCTATCTCTATTATCGGATCTTGTTATGACAATCAGAGTTGGTATCGCAGCCAACTAGCACGATGAGCAGCGACTCCTCTTAACAGTTCTATCGGCAGCAATTTAACCAGGACAGGATCTCTATAAAAACTTCAATCTCTGCCATGCTTGCAACTCCTAATTTCCGAAGAAGTAAAACACGATACTGTCCAGTCTGTTGGCTACATTAAACTGTGTAAGAGCGATCCCCGCTCATCAAATTCCTGCCATACAATGAAGGCAAAGGTTATACACGGGAGGTGCTGTATGCTTGTCATCCTGATGGATAATCAGCTAATTTCCCCAGGGCAAGTTTGCCAGACCTGTTTAATGGCCGATCAGAGCGGTCAACCTCGCTGGTCTGGGGGTCGCCTGCGCTGTGGTCGTGCCCTCCAGAAATTTAACGACCAGGATCCAGACCAGTTTGAGTGCCAGATGGGCTTTCGGATCGCCAATATTCATTAAACTGGGGTCACGGTTTCCAGGGCAGGACGCTTCGTTTCCAGCATCAATTTCGATCGCTTCAGAGGCTCAGGAATGCCGACTGGATAATCTCCTGTGAAACAGGCTGAACAGAAATGCTCCGGATTTTCCTGAGTCGCCTGGAGCATCCCTGCCCAACTGAGATAGCTGAGGGAATCGACTTCAATCTGTTCTGCAATTTCTTGTACCGACTTGGTAGCCGCAATCAGATGATCCTGGCTATCGGTATCAATGCCGTAGAAACAGGGATGAGTGACGGGAGGAGAAGAAATCCGCATATGAACTTCAGTAGCTCCAGCATCCCGTAAGGCTTTCACAATTTTGCGGCTGGTGGTACCCCGAACGATCGAATCATCCACAAGCACCACCCGCCTCCCAGCAAGCACATCCTTCAGCGGATTTAGCTTCATGCGAATGCCAGATTCCCGCATCACTTGAGTTGGTTGAATAAAGGTGCGTCCCACATAGCGGTTTTTGATCAGCCCTTCGGCATAGGGAATCCCAGACGCTTGAGAATAGCCGATCGCCGCTGGTACTCCCGAATCGGGCACCGCAATCACAATATCCGCCTCTGCCGGAGATTCCGTGGCCAGAATCCGGCCAATCCGCATCCGATAGGTATACAGACTTTCACTGTTCATCACACTATCGGGACGGGCAAAGTAGATCATTTCAAAGATACAGAGCTTGGGCTGAGGTTGAGTGATCCAGTGGAAGGAGGCCAACCCTTCTGACGTGATCCAAACCAGTTCTCCCGGTTCTACATCTCGCAAGTATTCGGCCCCAATGATGTCCAGACCACAGGTTTCGGAAGCCAGCACATAGCGCAGGGGATCAGCAGGGTTAGATTGCGGCAGGGTGCCAATTACCAGAGGTCGAATGCCATTGGGGTCGCGGGTGCCAATGATGCCCTCTGGTGTCCCGATCGCCAGACTAAAGGCTCCATGACAACGGTGAAACGCACTGATCGCGCCTTCTAACCAGGATTTGCCACTGTTGACTTCTTCCGCGATCGCAAACGCAATTAACTCGGAATCGGTGGTAGTCAGCAGATTGTGATTGTTCTGCAGCAACTCTTCCCGTAGTTCGGGGGTGTTTACCAGATTGCCGTTGTGAGCTAAGGCCAACGGCCCCAGACGGGTATCGACGACAGCGGGTTGAGCATTCACCACACGACTGGAACCTGTCGTGGAGTAACGGGTATGACCGATCGCCAGTTCTCCTGGCAACTCGTTCAAAATCGTTTCATTAAACACCTGTGATACCAGTCCCATCTCCTTATAGAGATGCACCTGATTTCCCGTGAAGGTAGCAATGCCTGCCGACTCCTGCCCCCGGTGCTGCAAGGCATATAAGCCGAAGTAAGTGAGTTTAGCAGCAGATTCCCCTGGTGCATACACGGCAAACACGCCACAGGCTTCTTCTGGCTTGTCTGGCCGATCCGGAACTACTCCTGATAGGACATCAGACCGATCAGGAGAGCCATCCTCAACGGGAAAGTCAATGGGCATCATCTTTAGGTTTGCTCCAAAGTATTGATACAGCAGAGAGTCAACAGGTCAGACCGTAACGTTAAGAAACATTACTTATGCTTTGCTTAATCTTCTCATTACTTGTGGTTACATCCTAGCAATCACAGATTTATTCCTGGATTTCTTTTTGATGGACAGGACGTAGTGATTTACGCCCCTGCATTTTCAGGCCATCAAGCGGTGTTCGATCGCAGTGTTCCAGCGATCGCTGATCGTCAGTACATTCAAATGAATTAAGGACAGATTATCTTCCGTTGAAATTGTTAACTCTCCCTGCCAGCGGCCAACGCTTCCCAGAGACTGCCAATAGCCCGCTAAATGGTCCTGCAAATAAGCCTCCCAGTCAGCTTGGTGAGCCGCAGCAACAGACACGATAATGCGGGCACCGCCTTCGGCAAACAGGAGATGATCCCAACGATGGGAATTTTGGATTTTGGATTTTGGATTTTGGATTGGTGCTTGCGCTCCCGCCTCCCGATCCCTGATCCCTGATCCCTGATCCCTAATCCCCAGCTTAATCTCTGCTCCATAACCGCCGCTGATGCAACACTCTGCCAGGGCTACGGCAAGTCCTCCTTCACTGCAATCGTGGGCTGAGCGAATCCAGCCCTGTTGGATGCCTGCTCGACAAGCGGACTGTACCTGGCGCTCCAGTGCAAAATCAATAGCGGGGGGCAGTCCTGCGATCGTGTGGTGAATAGTAGCCAGATATTCGGAACCACCGAGGGTGAGAAGTTTTGAGTTTTGAGTTTTGAGTTTTGAGTTTTCAGAATTTTGTAACTGAGAACCTAAACCTAAGAACTCAAAACTTCCCGCTCCGATGCCCAATAAATAGATAAGATCGCCTTCGGCCTGCCAGCCTTGACCACAAATTTTCGACAGATCGGGAATCAGGCCAACCATGCCAACGACAGGAGTCGGGTAGATCGATTGAGGAGTGCCGTCAGCATCCAGGGTTTCGTTGTAGAGGGAAACGTTGCCTCCGGTGACAGGAGTACTGAATTCCTGACAGGCTTCTGCTAAGCCTCGGCAAGCTTCGGCCAGTTGCCAGTAGCCGATCGGCTTCTCCGGGCTACCAAAGTTAAGGTTATCCGTCACAGCTAACGGTTCGGCACCGACACAACTTAAATTCCGCGCGGCTTCCGCAACAGCGGCTTTGGCTCCTTCGTAGGGGTGCAGGTAAACGTAGCGGGAATTGCAATCCACAGTAGCGGCTATGCCAGAGGTGGGGATTGGAGAGTGGGAATTAGGGGTTAGGGATTGGGGATTGGGGAGTTTTGAGTTTTGAGTTGCTTCTGTCTCGTACCCTGGTTCAAGTGGACGCAGGCGGACGATCGCGGCATCGGCTCCCCCCGGTAGCATCACGGTGTTGTTCTGTACCTGATGGTCGTATTGCCGATAAATCCAGCGTTTGGAGGCGATCGTGGGCGTGCTCAATAAAGCCAACAAAACCTCATTCCAGCTATACGAACGGCGGTATGAATTCTCTGGAGCAGATACCTCGATCCCTTCCGGGGTGCAGGGAGGCAGGCGATTGTCTGTCCACTCCCAGGCTTGACGGGCATACTCAGGAGGTGCAGCCAGCAATTCCCGGTGGTAAATGGGGGTGTTGTCAGCCAGGGCAGTGGCAGGAATTTCAGCGGCGATCGCGCCTTTGAACAGAATGCGAACGATCGGCTCGGCAATTACGGTTCCAGCGACAACTGCGTGCAACCCCCAGCGTTCAAAAATGTCGATCAGTTCCTGCTCTCGGCCTTTTTCAGCGATAAACAACATGCGTTCCTGGGATTCAGACAGCAGGTACTCGTAGGGCACCATTCCAGTTTCCCGCACCGGAATTTTGTCTAAATCCAGTTCAATGCCAACGCCTCCTTTGGCGGCCATCTCGGAAGTGGAGCAGGTAATCCCGGCAGCACCCATATCCTGGGCGGCAACCACGGCCCCCGTCTTAAAGGCTTCCAGGCAGGCTTCAATCAAGGATTTTTCCAGGAAGGGATCACCAACCTGTACAGCGGGGCGATCGTCCAGTGATTCGTCGCTCAACTCTGCACTGGCAAAGCTGGCTCCCCCCATACCATCTCGCCCTGTCGTAGAACCCACATAGAGAACGGGGTTGCCAATCCCTTTAGCGCCAGATTTGACAATTTCTGGGGTTTCCATCAATCCCAGAGCCATTACATTCACCAGGGGATTGCCGGAATAGGCCGGGTCAAAGTAGACTTCACCCCCCACCGTTGGCACTCCCACACAGTTCCCATAATGGGCAATGCCTGCGACCACTCCATTTACCAGACGACGAGTGCGGGGATCATCCAGGGAACCGAAACGCAGGGAATTGAGCAGGGCGATCGGGCGGGCACCCATCGTGAAAATATCGCGGAGAATGCCACCCACTCCTGTGGCGGCTCCCTGAAAGGGTTCGACGGCAGATGGGTGATTATGGGATTCAATTTTGAAGGCCAATCGCAGGCCATTCCCCACATCCACGACACCCGCATTTTCTCCTGGCCCCACCAGAATGCGCGGCCCCTGTGTGGGAAACTGTTTTAGCAGGGGGCGAGAGTTTTTATAGCAACAATGCTCCGACCACATCACCCCAAACATCCCTAACTCTGCCTGGTTGGGATGCCGTCCGAGACGATGCACAATTTCTTCGTATTCCTCCGGCTTGATGCCTTCTGCCGCGATCGTTTCGTCAGAAAAGGGAGCAGAGGAGAAAGCTGACATAGGGCAATCCAGTAAAAAGAGGAATTCAGGCTTACGCCGCAAACACGCTCTATTGTATCGGTATTTTTCCAGTTGATTTTTCTGGTTAAGGAAGTTTCTGCAATAGGGCCTACCAGCGAAAACCAAGGTCGGGAAGTGGCATAAAGTTGTTGTGGATTTCCTGGCGATACTGCTGTTGCTGAGTTTTCCATTGCTGAAAGAAGGGATCGGTGACAGATTCAGGGATGAACCGATTCGCAATCACCAGATCGGTACCCACGTTGTAAAGGCTGAGATAGGCATGGGCACGCAGGGATCCCTTAATCACCATCTTCTCCGGATTCATCACCAACCGCACCGAGGTTTGAGTGGGATCCGTCAATACCTTTTCCAGCGCTTCAATCTGCTGATAAAACTCGTAGGGCGCATTCATCACTTCTTTGTCGGGCAGCGAGAAGCCTGCGATCGGGCGAAAGATCGGTTCCACGATTGTCCCTTCCAGTCCCCGCGCCTGCAACACCTGGGTAATGTAGCGCTTGACGGCTCCCCAATTGCCTTCCAGTTCCATCAAGGCATCCAGTTCTGCCCCCCAGAGATTGGGCCGTACAGGACGGGGATCATGCCCCAACTCCAGATCAAAGCTATCGGCCAGGGAGTGAGCCGGATCCGTACTCAGGACGAGGGTTTTATAGCCCAGTTCGGCACATCGCAGACCAGTGGCTGCGGCAACAGAGGTTTTCCCGATGCCTCCCTTACCTGTCATCAAAATTACACGTATGCGATCGTCCCTTCCTGAGAACAGGAATCAATAATTCCACTGATTAAGGACAACAAACTGGCTCTGAAGTATATATTCTGCTGTTTCCAGATTTGCGATCGCTTTCACAATCTCTTGGTAACTCATGTTCTTGGCTGGATCGGCATCTTGATAAACTGCCAAAATTCCTGAATGCACTGAGTTAAGCTGATGCAATTCTTGAAAATCATTGCAATTGCGGGTGAGCAGTATTCGTTCATCTTGTCTGGCAAAATCCAGTACAACTGAATCTGGACGATTCGTTAAATTGATTGCCTTAACCGTGACTACATCATGCCCTGCTGATTGAAGAAGATTAACAAGATATTTCGCTTGAGAATCTTCGTCAAGCAACATTCTTAGGCTCAAGTGAAACTCCTTTTAGTTCCAAGCGACAACGTTCTTCATCCGCTTCTAAGTTCAATAGCTCTTGATGGCTCTCGCAATATTGCGTGGCTTCACAGATAGCTGCTAATGGTAAGTCCCAATTTTCGGCTGCTTGCTCTAGGGACAGTTGATTTGCAATCATATCCTGCCAAACCGTTGAGGCAAGCAGTTTACGACCTTTAATGTAAAGTTGTTTACGCCAAGCATGAGGACGAGAGACCAAATATTGCCAGCCCTCAATCTGAGGCGCATTCTGTAGGGATTGAATGACAGCACTCACGAGAGCAAGACGATCGCTGACAGAAAGTTGATATGCTTTTTCCTTAAGCTCCTGCAAGGACATGCAAACAATACTCCAACGAAAGCCAGTAGCTTAATTTTAGTTCAAATCTTTTCATCGACTTAGTATGCCGCGATCGCTGAGGCGAGGGCGATGGACAAACAAAAAGCTGTTGAGTTTTCTGTGTCAATTTAACCTGCGAGAGCGGCGATCGTGCTCAACATACAAAATTAGCGATCTGGTACTGGTTTTTAGTGTGGAGTATTTTCCCAGAAGTATGGAGCATTTTCCCAGATGAGTTCCACAACGTTTCTGACTATGGCTTTCTCTCCTAACTTACCTTCAGAGGGTGGCGGAAAGCCTAATCTTGAACGGTGTAGAGAAGGCACAAAAAACCCCATATCAGGATATTCAATATCCAAGTGCTTCTTGAGATCTTCGTCACTTATTTCAATATCAAACTCTTTTTCTAATGCCAATAAAAGTTCCATTATATCCAGCGGATCTGCACCAAGATCATTAGAGAGATGGCTGTTCAAAGTTACCTCTGCCTCGTCTACAGCAAACTGTTCGCTAATTAGCCTCCGAACCTTAATAAAAATCTCAGCTTTGCGTTTTGCAAGGAATTGAGGATTGGATTCACCGGCGCGAAATGCTTCTTCAGCCTCTTGTTGAGTTTTCCTCCGTTCAGCCGCTTGTTGAGCTTTCCAAACTGCTCGACGTGCTTCTTCAGCCTCCTGCTGAGCTTTCCGTTCAGCGGCTCGGCGCGCTTCTTCGGCCTCCTGCTGAGCTTTTCGCTCAGC
>JBBIQC010000122.1:0-1992 GCA_037442585.1 Oscillatoriales cyanobacterium bin_317 | reverse complement strand
AAGGAATTGAGGATTGGATTCACCGGCGCGAAATGCTTCTTCAGCCTCTTGTTGGATCTTTTGTTCAGCTGCTCGCCGCGCTTCTTCGGTAAGATGGTCCTTTATAATCCTAATTCGAGAATTCACTATATCCCGCACCAGGCTTAATTCAACCCTATATCCACTCTGACTATAGATTTTTGTTGCTACGTCCCATACAACCTGATCACGCTTAGTTTCAAGTGCATTCAGACCTGCCTCTGTAAGTGATGTGCTTTCATCCAAATGTTGGTTGATTACCATCTTTAGGATCTCTAGCTCATAGTCCTGATCTGCTTCACTCACTATTTAATCTCCTGTACAGTTTTCGATACCTGAAAAATCATGCCTAACTAAAGAAAGCAGACTTTTGAATGGATATCAGGGCGATCGCTTAAGAAGATTTGAAACCAAAGTGCTGTTTGAGGACATCCAGTGGGGTGCAGTGCCAGTAGTCAATGTGAGAGGCAACTAAGCCCTGATCGTTGAGAGTCAGTTCGCTCCAGCCACTGATGGCGATCGCGGGTTTCCAGGGCAGGGGCGTATTCCAGTGTAACGTCCAATCGGTACGAATAAAGTTGCCATCCTGGTGCAGGTCGTGTAACTCCATGCGACAGTTGAGGAACCAGGTTTGAATAAAGCCAATCATCTGCTGGTAGCGATCGCGGCCCCGAAACTCATTCAGCGGATCTTTGAAATACACATCCTCGGCATAGATGCTGTAGGTCTGATCTCTGGGAAAGCGTTGATAATCCTCCCGCAAAACCTCAGTAATTTCCATCCTGAATGTCCCCCATCCCTAATTACGACTCACTTGTCTCATTCTCTGCTCCATTCCACAGGCGCTCCAATTGCCGTCGCCATGCCGCCAAGGTTTGCTCTTTCTGCTCACTTCCAGCATCAATCTCGCCCATCACCCCTTCTTCATAAAACCGATCGAGGGTTTGTAGGGTGGTTTCCAGAGATTGACCATTCAACTTGGCCACCTGAATAATCAGGCGAATCCGTGATTCCACCAGCCGATTAAAACACTCGTCCAATCCCTGGTGGCGCAGGTGCTGTAATCGCTGAAGGGCAGCCTCAAAATCCTCTGGAGTAAGACTGGCACAGCGGTGCTGAAAAACTCCCCACAGTGCTCCCTCCTGCAGTGCGTAGTGGGTTTGCTGGGTGTCATCAAAGTTGGCTTCTAATAATTGTTCCAGATAGGGTTGGGCATCCTGGGCGGCGGCGATCGGCGCTAATGCACGCACCCAGGAGCGATCGTCGGATAGCAACACCAGTAATCGGAAATCCGGTGCTTCGACCTGCCAGGAACCTGGCTCCAGTTCAGTGACTGTGTTGCTAAATAAGTTTGTTAAGTGCTGAGCAATTTCATCGGGAGTCATGGGATTTTGGATTTTAGATTTTGGATTATGCAAATGAAATAGCCGTCCGGTAGTCGGGTTGGTTTTTCCAGCCTATTGGATACCCAATTAAATTGCAGGGTAATCCAATTAATCCTGAAATCTTCAGGAGGACACGAGAACGCCATAACTCATAAGCTACCAACTCATAACCGTTCAATCCAAAATCCAAAATCTAAAATCCAAAATCGTCGCCATAAAAAACTCCCCTGAAGGGGGTCAGGGGAGCAAGGCTGGAAGGGAGATAAGTCACTAATAGTGACTAGGCCAGCCACTCTTCAACCGCTTCGTCCTTTGTGTTGGTGTGGCGTTCAGGAGTTTCGCGGTTAAACTTCATGTGAATTGAGCGCATTTGTTCGCCATCGGCAGCGACCGCCATGATGGGGTAATCGATCAGGCCATCCTGGAAGGACATGCGGAATCGGAAGGTGCCATCTGGATTGAGTTTGATGGGACGACCTCCAATGGTGACGATCGCATCTGGTTCGGTTGCGCCATAAACGATTAATTCTGCGTCGGCCACTAACCAGAACTTGCGGGGACGGACGATCGGTAAGGAGCCAGAGAATCC
>JBBIQC010000121.1:9485-9702 GCA_037442585.1 Oscillatoriales cyanobacterium bin_317 | reverse complement strand
CATCCCCTACCTGGAACGAGCCGCCTGTGTACTCTTCTATCTTGGCCTCTGGTGGCGCTCTTACGCGGTCTTGCAACGGGCGACTTACGATAACGCGGTGTATCAAGCCTATGACCACTTTCGTCGCAGCCTGATTCTATTTACTGAAGAAGGTCGTCAGGATCTGGTGGCCCGGTTCATCATTGCCCAGGCGGAAACCCTGCAGAAGATGAAAAAT
>JBBIQC010000121.1:0-9467 GCA_037442585.1 Oscillatoriales cyanobacterium bin_317 | reverse complement strand
GACAGGCTTTGGTACTGCACAAACTGTATAAGGATCCCGTTCGGCAGGCTCGCGATCATGGCTTTCTAGCCGAAACGGCCCTGGCCCGATCAGATTGGGCAGCGGCTAAAACTCAAGTGACGATGGCCTTGCAGATTTTGGATCGGTTGGAGGCTGATCTGCACGCGGATGGTCATCCTCCTAATCCCCATCTGGAACAAAGTTTAGACCTAGCCCATCGCTATCACTATGCCTGGTACTTGTTTATGTTGGCCAGGGCGGAGAAGGAATTGGGCAACCTGGATGCGGCAATTGATTATTTGGAAACCGCCCGCGATCGCACCCATCCCCATAGCGATCCGCCGCTGTATATTCAGATTCTGCGGCAACTGCGGGATGATTATTTCGATCGCGGGGACTATCAACTGGCCTTTCGGACGAAGCAAACCCGCCGGTTGATTGAGCATCAATATGGCTATCGGGCCTTTGTCGGTGCGCTCCGGCTACAACCTCAACAACTGCAACCCGGTATTCTGTTCCCGTTACCGCCGCAGGTGGATCAGCAAGCTCTGCTGGCTCAAGAGATTGCGGCTTCCGGGCGGCAAAAGGATTTGGATGTATTACTGAACCGCCTCGCCTTACCCAAAAACAAGCTGATCGTGCTGCATGGGCCATCTGGCGTTGGCAAAAGTTCGATCGTCAGTGGCGGACTGGTGCCGATGCTGCAAGAGCATTTGATTGGCGAACGCACGGCGATCGCGGTGTTACTAGAGTCGTACACGGACTGGCAGGCCAACCTGGAAAAATTGCTCAGTCAATCACCAACGGGTCAGGTGGCAGACCCCGATTCCTCACCGGACTTGTTGCGTCGCTTTCGGACTTTGACCGATCGCAATTATTTTCCCATTCTGATCCTGGATCAGTTTGAAGAGTTTTTCTTTGTTTGTGACAGCGTGCCGTTGCGTCGTCCCCTATACCAATTTCTCAAGAACTGTCTGAACCTGCCGTTTGTGAAAGTCATTCTGTCCTTGCGGGATGATTATCTTCACTATTTATTGGAGTTTCAGCGGCTCACTAATCTGGACATTATTGATAATGACATTTTGGGCAAGGACATCCGATATGCCTTAAATAATTTCACGGCGGAAGAAGCTAAAACCGTTATCCAGAGCTTAACTGAACAGGCCCAGTTCTATTTGCCGAAAGACTTGATTGATGCCGTGGTGCAAGACCTGGAGGGAGAGTTGGGTGAAGTTCGCCCCATCGAATTACAGGTTGTCGGCGCTCAACTGCAAGCAGAAGACATTACCACTTTGGAAGAATATCGCCGCAAAGGTCCCAAGCAACCGTTAGTGCAACGCTCTTTAGAAGATGTGGTCAAAGATTGTGGCCCGGAAAATGAGGAACTGGCCCGACTGATTCTCTTTTTGTTAACCAATGACAAAGGTACCCGACCGCTCAAAACTCGCGATGATCTGGAAGCAGATTTGATTGATCTGGGTTTAATCGCTCAGGCAGACAATCTAGATCTGGTTTTGGAAGTGCTGGTGGGTTCCGGCTTGTTATTTCTCATTCCGGAATATCCCGCAGACCTTTACCAGTTGGTTCATGAATATTTGGTGAGTTTTATTCGCGAACAATATAAAACAGGTCTGGTTGCAGAATGGGAACGGGAACGGGAACAACGTCCAGCCTTTAATAAAAGACGGGGGCCTGGCCTGCAACAGGATGTCGCCTATGAGGAGAAAGTTACTGCTCCATTCCAATGGTTGGGATCCTGGTTGGCGATGGGTGGATGGATTTTTGTAGGAATCCTTTTGATGCTACTGCTTATATATAAGTAAAGTGATTTACGTGTTTCTGCTGTCTTCTCGATCTTCCTGTATTAGTTAGTACGTATATTTACAAACTCTCTGTGTAACTTTACTGCTTCTTAATAGCGGGTATGTAAGGATAAATACATGTTAGCCGACTGTGAACAAGCAGGATTTCAGCAGATGATTTACCAAGAGTTAGTTAAAACACCCAGGCAGTTTGCGGGAGATCGCCCCACTGGCATTTTTAAAAAACAACCCGACATCACATTTGTCTGCTGCATCGACTCTGGATGGTTAGAAGCCCAAACCCTACGCATGCTTGAAAGTTTGCGACGTTGGGGAGGGCGGTTTGCCAATGCCCGGGTAATTGCTGTGACCCCCCGTTTAGGCTGTCCTTTGTCTAAAAGAACTCATCGTTTACTTGAAGAATTAAATATAGAATACCTGCGCTTTCAGGCTGATCATCCCTATACCTGGTTATCTTACGTCAATAAACCCCAAGCACTTGCAGCAGTAGAAAAGATAAGCACCTCAGAATTCATTTGTTGGCTCGATAGTGACCTTCTGATTGTGGGTGAGCCAGATGATTTGATATTAGAGGAAGATATAGATTTTGCCGCTTGTGCCACATTTAAAGACATTGCTACCAGCGGCCCTGGTGATGAGTTTGAACCCTATTGGCAAGCAATTTGCCAGACATTGGGGATTGATATAGAAACACTGCCTTGGGTACTGGCACAAGCCCAAGATTTACAGATCCGCCTACTTTGGAATAGCGGTATGTTTGTGTATCGCCGAAATTCAAATTTTGGTCAGCATTATTTGGATACTTGCCTTCATCTACTTGACTCCAGGTTAGTACCTAATACATCAGGGCTATTTGTGATTGGCATGAATGAAATGATTGCTGTTGGCCTAGCAATGGTTAAGCAGAACCTACCCTGGAAAGCTTTACCGATGTCCTACAACTTCTCAGTTAATTACCGAAATAAACAACCGAAATGGTTCGATTTCAACCTGTTTAGTAAGGCAAAAATTATTCATTATCATGACTCCATGTTGCCTCAGCATTGGGACAAGTTTCTGACTTCCATGCAATATTGCCATCCAGAAGTGGCAGAATGGCTATCTCAAAGTGGGCCAATGACAAGTTTTGCTGCCCCGCAATGGCGCTTGATGAGTAAAGTTCTGGAGGGATACCGTTCTCAGAAACATAAGTTCTATTGCAAAGCCTGTACTGCAGTTTAGTACATCTACAATTGGCTCCCTATTGGCCATTCAAAAGCCCTTTTCCGGCAGATAACTAAAGCCAAGGAAAAGGGCTTCAACATTTGGTTACTCACCCAAATCAATCTGTTAAGTGCTTTACCTTGCCCCTGTGACACGCTCTCTGGTCTTTCTTAAAGTTCGATCGATTTCTTTTACCAGGCTGCGGGGTAACTGGTCTTGTTTGCTCAGCGCTTTTTCCAGGTAGGCCACACTTTCCTGATCCTTGCCTTGCTTGGCGAGAATCCTGGCTTTCAAATACCAGAGTTCGGGATTGTCAGGAGCCTGACCGATCGCGCGATCGACCGCTTCAGCCGCTTTATCAAATTGTTTCAGTTCCAGATAACCCATTGCCAGTCCCCGTTCTGCCAGATAGCGGGGAGTAGCGTACTTCTCCAGGCGTTCTAATCCTTTCGTGGGACTAGACAGGGGCAGATACAACCCCACATACACATCCATAAAGCCCCGCAACAGGTTCAGTTCTGGATCGTTGGGGGATTGCTTCTCAGCCTCATTCAAATATTTCATGATTTGTTGCAATTCACCCAACACCTGAGCGGTTCCTTTAATCGTGCCCTCCTTGGTAAAGGCATAAACTCCATCAAAAAAATGACTGACGGCCAGATATAAATTGCTCCGCAATGGATCTTTAGCCGCTAACCCTTCTGCCGCACTGCGAGTTTGAGCCGCATAGGAACGAAACTGTTCCAGCATGGTAGAGCGTTTGTCGGCTTCATCCTTGTTTAACCCCAACATATCCGTGTAAGTCAAGGAGGCTTTCATTGCCAGGGCCAGCGGTTCATTGGGATCTGCTTTACTGAGGTAATCAGCAGCCGATTTATAATCGCCTTGTTTGAAAAAGGCTTCAAACGCTTTTTGGGTATTTTCGTTGATTGGCCTTGCATCTGTTGTGCGAAAGGGATCTTGGGCCAGAACAGAACCTGACCATAGCCCAAAGGCCACGATCGCCGCACTAACGATTCGGGAAGCCGACCTGAAAACGGCTTGGGCAGGAGTTTTTTGAGAAGGTGTTAACCAGTCAGTCATAGCGGGTATTCCGGTAATCGGCTTCTATCCTATCGCTGATTTCTTGGCAATGCCTAGTCCAGATTCAGCAGCTAATGGCCATGCGAGCAGGCGTTGGGCATAATGGGAAAACATATTGCTGCAGGCAAAGCATCTGACGCTTTCCAGAGGCCAAGGGTTCCGACTGCTCTGCTTGCCTGCGATCGCTCCTCTGAGATTATTTTGAATGCTATATCTGAAAAATCTGACTTACCACCCCACCGCCAGCCATACCCCGATTCTGAAAGGGATTAATTTACAGGTTGCCCCCAAACAACTGACTTTAATTGTTGGCCCCAGTGGATCGGGCAAAAGCACCCTCTTAGAAATTCTGGCCGGACTGGCAGAAAAGACGCGTGGGGAGATTTATTGGCGAGAACAGGAGCTCACCCTGCTCCATTTGCAACAACTGAGTGGGCTGGTGTTTCAGTTTCCCGAACGGCATTTCTGCGGTGGCACCATTTTGGAAGAGTTACGGTTGGGCCACCCTGAATTGACCCGCGATCGCATCCAACAAGCGCTTACTGAAGTGGGACTGGAACATTTAGCCCTCAGTACATCCCCTCAATCCCTGAGTGGCGGGCAGCAACGACGATTAGCCTTGGCTGTACAACTGATCCGGCAACCGCATCTGCTGTTACTGGATGAACCAACGGCTGGCCTGGATTGGTCAATGCGACGACAACTGGTGAATCTGCTGGCCAAACTGAAAACCCACTGGAGTTTGCTGGTCGTTTCCCACGATGCGAGTGAGTTGGTGGATATTGCTGACCAATGCTGGACACTCAGCCACGGCGAACTCTCTGCCGTTTCTCCAGAAAGCTTAAAAGCCAGCAAGAACCAACCCCTGATTGCAACATGATTCTTCCTGCTGACGCGCCTCATCTGCCCGACTGCCCCGATCGCTGGTTGAGTACCCTATCCTGGCAACCGGATGCTCATCAGCAAAGCCAGTTTCAGCAACTCTATGCAGGCATTCTGGAAGGGAATCGCCAGTTAAATTTGACCCGCATCACCGACCCCATCGATTTTTGGGAGAAGCACCTGTGGGATTCCCTGCGCGGCATTCAACCCTGGCTACACAGTGCTGATGGAGTTGAAGCAATAAATCCTCCAACTCCTAACTCTCAACTCTCAACTCTCAACTCTCAACTTTCTGTGATTGATATTGGTACCGGCGCCGGATTTCCTGGAATTCCTGCTGCGATCGCCCAGCCCACCTGGACAGTCACTTTATTAGATTCAACTCGCAAAAAAATTGAGTTTCTGAAGCATCTGCTGACAGCCTTGAAGCTCTCTAATGTTCAGACGCTGGTTGAACGAGCAGAGCCAGTAGGCCAATCTTCAACCTACCGGGAAACCTTTGATCTGGCCCTGATTCGAGCCGTGGCCACGGCTCCAGTCTGTGCAGAGTATGCTTTACCCTTACTCAAACTTGGCGGGGTTGCTGTGCTTTATCGAGGCCAGTGGACTCCAGAGGAAAATGCTCAACTGACTCAAGCTGTAGCTCTCTTGGGGGGACTCGTGGAACAGGTGGATCAATTCGTCACCCCGATTTCACACAGCGATCGCACCTGTCTGTATCTTCGGAAGGTGGCAGCTACCCCTCCAACTTATCCCCGTGCGATCGGTATTCCCAGCCAAAAACCCTTGCCTATCCACTTTATTGTCTAATACTGGCCTATTTGAGGTTTGGGGAGAACTGTAATGTCATGTTCTGCAACGGCGTTGAGGAGATGGCGAAGGGCTTCGGGTTGAGGCACGGTGGGAAGGTGAAGGGGTGAGAGAGTGAATGGATGGGTGAATTCTACTCTCCCATCATGCCATTACTGCTCACTGTCTACCTGGTTCTAACCAAAGGGTTCTAACCAAAGCGCCCAGCGACATAATCTTTGGTTTGTTGCAGGGCCGGTTCGTTAAATAGAAGCCTAGTATCGTTGAACTCTAGCAACTCTCCCAGATACATGAAGGCGGTGTAATCCGACAGTCGAGCAGCTTGCTGCATACTGTGGGTGACGATCAAAATGGTCAACTGTTGCTTTAACTCATTCACCAGATTCTCGATGCTGGCTGTGGCGATCGGATCCAGTGCCGAGGTGGGTTCATCAAATAAAACAATATCCGGATTGGTGGCGATCGCTCTGGCAATGCACAAGCGCTGCTGCTGCCCACCGGACAAGTTGTAAGCTGAGTCGGATAATCGATCTTTCACTTCATTCCACAGTGCCGCATCCTTAAGGGCGGCTTCAACTCTCTCATCAATCGAACTGCCTTTGCTTAAGCCCTGTACCCGCAAGCCATAGGCAACATTCTCATAAATCGTTTTGGGGAAGGGATTGGGACGCTGGAACACCATACTGACTCGCATCCGCACTTCGATCGGATCCACCTTGCGACTCAGGATATTCACGTCATCTAAATAGATCTGGCCCTCATAACGGTTCCCAGGATACAAGTCATGCATCCGGTTGAAGCACCTTAACAGGGTCGTTTTACCACATCCGGATGGGCCAATCAGAGCCGTTACCTTATTTTTAGGCACCACTAAATTAATGTTCTTCAATGCCAGAACATCATTGTTGTAGTAAAAACTGAGGTTGCGTACCTCTGCTTTTGGATCCAACTCGGCAGCGTTAGCAACACGGCTTGAGCGATCGTCTACCATTTCACCCCTTTCCGAAAACGATAACGAAGATAGATAGCAAAACCATTCATGGTCAGAGTCATGATAATCAGCACTGCCCCAGCAGCGGCAGCGTTCACCTGAAATTCCGGTTGCGGACGGGAAACCCAATTGAACATTTGAATGGGCATCACGGTAAACGGAGCCTTCAGCCATTCAAAGGAGATGAAGGGAAAATCAGGCTGAATCGGCGCAGGAGGCAGAAAGGCAATAAAGGTGAGTGCTCCGATCGTAATCAAAGGAGCCGTTTCACCGATCGCCCGCGACAAGCCAATAATGACCCCTGTTAAAATGCTGCCGTATGAACAAGGCAAAATATGATCCGAGATCACTTGCCATTTACTCGATCCCACCGCATAAGCCGCTTCCCGCAAGCTATTGGGAATAGCTCGTAAGGCTTCCCGAGTAGTCACAATCACGATCGGTAAGATCAGCAAAGCCAGCGTCAACCCTGCGGTCGAAATACTGTCACCTAAGCCCAGGATGTCGTTAAAAAAGCCCAAAGCCAGAAGTCCATAGACAATTGAGGGCACACCAGCCAGGTTGGTCACGTTAATTTCAATAATGGCGGCCAACCAATTCTTGCCACCATACTCTTCTAAGTAAATCCCGGCAGCCACCCCTAGCGGCACTGCGATCGTGACTGTCACCAGCATCACCAGAAAGGAACCGACCCAGGCTGCCAGGATCCCGGCTTCTTCGTAATTACTGCTGGGAAAAGACGTGAAAAACTGCCAATTCAACCGGGGATACCCCTGCATAAATAGCTGCACCACCAGGGCCAACAGAACGATCGTAGACACCAGGATCACCAATAATCCCAGGATGGAGAAGGCTGCGCTCAAAAACTGCCGCTTCGACACTCCATCTTGAAGCGTCTTAAAATTTTCCTGTGCCATGTTAATACTTCTCGCGGAAACGTTGGGTCAGGAGGTAACCCAGAATGTTGAACACCAGCGTCACCAAGACGAGGGTAAGGCCAGCCGCAAAGATGGTTTGATATTCTAGTGAACCGTGGGGCAAATCTCCTAAACTGACCTGGACAATATACGCCGTAATTGTGGCGGCAGACTCCAGGGGATTGAAGGTGAAGTTGGGTTGTAACCCTGCCGCGATCGCGACAATCATCGTCTCCCCCACGGCTCGTGAAATTCCCAGGATGTAGGCAGCAATAATGCCAGAGATCGCTGCCGGAAATACCACCTTCCAGGCCGTTTGGAAGCGAGTAGCCCCCATCGAGTAAGATCCTTCCCGCAGGCTCACAGGTACGGCTCGCATGGCATCTTCACTGATAGAACTGATGAGTGGAGTAATCATCAACCCCATGACAATTCCTGGCCCCAGCATATTAAAGCCTGAGAGTTCTATCGGAAATGTCGTTTGTAACCACTCAGCCAACCAGGGCGAACTTTCGCTCAATATGGCTGGCAGTTTTTCTGACAAAATTGGGCCGATTGGAGCATACAGCCATTGCAGGATTGGGGTAACAAATAGCAGCGCAAAGTAACCATACACGACGGTAGGAATTCCAGCCAGCAGTTCCAGAATGGGCTTTACGGTCTCCCGCACTCGGGGAGACGCAAACTCACTGACATACACGGCTGAGATCGTGCCCATCGGCACCGCAACTACCAGAGCCACCAACGTGGTTGTCAGGGTTCCAGACACCAACGGCAAAATTCCATACCCCGGTGGATCAAATAAGGGCGACCAGTCCTTACTCGTGAGAAATTCCACAAGGGAAACCTGCTGGAAAAAGTGAACGGACTCGATGATCAGAATGTACATAATGGCCAGGGTCGTTGCCACACAGGAAAGCCCTGCTAATAGCAGCACAAACTGAATCAAGCCCTCTCGCAGCTCACGGCTGGCTTTTCTTCGATTAAATGGATTAGCTTTTAATGTCTGTGCCGATGATTGGGGCATAGCCATGAAAATAACTTAGATGAGGCAAGTAGATGATCGACATGACAAAGCATTCAGAACATCGTTTGCGAACCAGGAGTTCTGAATGCCCTGTCCTAATCAAGAGGTTGAGCGGCAAGACGCACAGATCTTACTCTTTCAGTTCACGGCTAAGGAGTTCGTCAATTTTCAACCCGACTGCTTCCTCACCTGCAAAAATCGTTCCGGTCTTTCCAGATCGGAAGCGGTTCATTGCCACTGTGTAAGCTCTCGCAGGCAGTGGAATATACTTCACTGCGGAAGCGGCGGCGGCTCCATTCTTAATGTAGTACTCAACGAACCGCTTCACTTCGGGTTTTTGAGCGGACTTAGCATTGACGTAAATAAATAGAGGCCGAGATAGAGGAGTATAGGCACCACTCTCAACCGTTTGCTTACTGGGAGCAACTCCATTTATCTTAACGGCCTTGATCCGGTTCCTATTGGCCTCAAAATAGGCATAACCGAAGTAGCCTAAAGCACCCTTATCGCGGGCAACTCCCTGCACCAACACGTTGTCATCTTCGCTGGCTGTAAAGTCTTTCCGGCTTTGCTTGGCTTTACCGTTAATCGCTTCGGTGAAGTAGTCAAAGGTGCCTGAATCAGCACCAGGGCCAAACAACTGCATAGGCTGATTCGGGAAACCGGAGCGAACCTCACGCCAGTTCTTGACTGTGCTACCAGGTTGCCAGATCTTTTTTAACTCAGCAGTT
>JBBIQC010000120.1:0-9735 GCA_037442585.1 Oscillatoriales cyanobacterium bin_317 | reverse complement strand
GGAGAGGCAAATACCTTTATTGCTGAGAATTTCGATACGCTGGTGGACAACCCCTTTGAGATCGGTCATCATGCTGTGTTTGAGTTTGAGGCTGTGGGCAAACCCCATCAACTGATCGTCTGGGGCGAGAGTAATCTTGAGCCAGAGCGTTTGATCGCGGATATGCAAAAAGTGATTCAAACAGAAGCCAATCTGTTTGGAGGCTTGCCCTACGATCGCTATGTGTTTTTGCTCCACCTTGCTAGCCAGGGATTTGGCGGTTTAGAGCATAAAAATAGCTGCTCCCTGATCTATCAGCGCTTTGGGTTCCGCAATAAGGACAAATACGATCGCTTCATCCAGTTAGTCGCCCATGAATTTTTCCATCTGTGGAATGTCAAGCGGATTCGACCACAAGCCTTAGAATCCTTTGATTACGATCAAGAAAACTATACGCCGTCCCTCTGGTTCAGTGAAGGAACCACGAGTTATTACGACCTGCTTATTCCTTACCGGGCAGGCGTGTATGATGCTCAAACTTACCTGTCTGCACTCAGCAAGGAAATCACCCGATTCCTGACTACTCCTGGACGAAAAGTACAACCGCTGGCTGAAGCCAGCTTTGATGCCTGGATTAAGCTCTACCGCCAGGATGCCAACAGCCCCAACACCCAGATGTCTTACTATCTGAAGGGCGAAATGGTGTCTCTGCTGCTAGATTTGCTGATCCGGGAGCGGCACAACCATCAGCGATCGCTAGATGATGTGATGCGTCAGATGTGGGAACAGTTTGGCAAGCCGGAAATTGGGTTCACATCCGAGCAGTTGCAGCAGGTGATTGAAGCGATCGCAGGCTGTGACCTGTCCAATTTCTTCGATCGCGCCCTGCGCAGCACGGAAGAATTGCCCTTTGATGAGTATTTGCAGCCCTTTGGGTTAAAGCTGGTTGGAGACGGGGATGAGAGCGTTCCCTATCTGGGTTTGACGCTGAAAACAGAAAATAACCGGGATGTGATCAAGTTTGTAGAAAGTGAGTCTCCCGCCCAGATGGCTGGAATCGACATGGGGGATGAGCTATTGGCCATTAACGGAATTCGGGTCAGTGCCGACCAGTTGCATGAACGCCTGCGTGACTTCCGGCCCGGTGATACCATTCAATGCACCTTTTTCCACCAGGATGAATTGCGATCGGCCTCAGTGCCCCTCTCCCAGCCCCGACCCAATCGTTATCAATTAGTTCCAGTAGAACGGCCTTCCCGCAAGCAAGAACAGTATTTTCAGGGATGGCTGGGAATCCCCCTGGCTAAGATAACCAGGCCAGAGCGGTAGGATGTCTTAGGCAATAGCCGTAACGCATCAATGCCTGAGACGATCGTCAGGCTGGCGATCGCCCTTCTCAACCAGACTCTTCAAGTTAATCACCTGCTGAATCCAACGAATTTCAATCTTTCTCTGGGATCCGACTGGCAACCGGAGTAAGAATCTCGCTACAGTTTATTAGGATGTTTGCCAGGAAAAATCAGTGCGACTGTTCACCACGATCGCAGGGTTACGCTCCTACCTGGAGTTGCACCGCTTTAGCCCGCCCCGGCTAGAGGAAATTGCTGTCGATGAAAATCCTGCCTTACTCCTGCCGCTGGATGTTGGTTTAGTGCCGACTATGGGGGCGCTCCACAACGGACATTTAAGCTTAATTCGACGAGCACGACGAGAAAATAAAATTGTGGTCGTCAGCATTTTCGTGAACCCGCTGCAATTTGGCCCCAATGAGGACTTTCAACGCTATCCCCGCACTTTGGAACAGGATAGTGTGCTGTGCGAAGCCGCAGGTGTGGATGCTTTATTTGTTCCGGATGCGGTAGAGATGGGAGTGGCGGAGAGAAGGCATGGGGGAAATGGGGGAGATGGAGAAGGTAGGGGAGATGGGGAAAGCCACCCCACACCCCACACCCTACACGCCATTCCCGTGACTCAGGTGCTTCCCCCCCCTGGGATGATCTCTGGTTTGTGTGGTCGCACGCGAGTGGGGCATTTTCAGGGAGTGGCGACGATCGTCACCAAATTGTTGAATATTGTGCAGCCGCAACGGGCTTACTTTGGGCAGAAGGATGCTCAACAATTGGCGGTCATCCGGAAAATGGTCGCAGATCTGAATTTACCGGTGGAAATTGTCGGCTGTCCGATCTTGCGGGAAGCCAGTGGTCTGGCGATAAGTTCACGAAATCGTTATCTGACGGCTGAGGAACAGCAGCAAGCCGCTTCGATTTATCAAGGACTGAAAAATGCAGACAGACTTTTTCAATCCGGAGAGCGTTTGAGTAGTACCCTGATTGAGGCGGTTAAGGAGGTATTAAAAACAGTGCCTGCGATCGCCCCTGAATATATTGAACTTGTTCACCCCATGACTATGGAGCCTTTAACTGAAGTGCAAAATGCTGGTTTGCTGGCCGTGGCCGCTCGCCTGGGTTCTACCCGCCTGATTGATAATATTCTGTTAATCAACCGCCAACCAATTGTGGCGATCGATGGGCCAGCCGGAGCCGGCAAGTCTACCGTGGCTCGGCGGGTTGCTGCAACGCTGGGCTTGTTCTACCTGGATACGGGAGCCATGTATCGGGCACTCACCTGGCTCGTCCTGCAGTCCGGCATCAGCATTGAAGATCAACCGGAGATTGCGGAATTAGTCAGCCGATGTGAGATTGAGTTCAGGGAACGGGGATCGGAGATTAGGGATCGGGAATCGGGGATCGGAGATCAGGTCAACCTTCAACCTTCAACCTTCAACCTTCAAAATTCCCCTTCTATCTGGATTAATGGGCAAGAGGCGACGCAGGCCATTCGGAGTTTGGAGGTGACCTCGCAGGTTTCGGCGATCGCGGCTCAACCTGCTGTAAGGGAGGCGCTGGTGCGGCAGCAGCAACGGTATGGCCAGCAGGGGGGCATTGTGGTTGAGGGACGGGACATTGGTACCTACGTCTTTCCGGATGCGGAGTTGAAAATCTTTTTAACGGCCTCGGTGCAGGAGCGGGCACGCCGTCGTCAGAAGGACTTGCAGACTCAAGGGATCGCCGATATCAGTCTGGGTAAGTTGGAACAAGCGATTCAGGAGCGCGATCGCAAAGACAGCACTCGTGCGCTGGCTCCCCTACGGAAAGCCGATGATGCGATCGAACTGAATACTGATGGTCTGACTGTTGAACAGGTGGTGGACAAAATTGTTGATTTGTATCGATCGGCCACCTGTGTTTGCGGATAAACTATCCCAACCAAGTCCAGCTAGAGAACGGTCGTTTTCCGATCAGAGAAACTCCGGTTCTGGACTTGGACAAGGTTTAAATATCAGAAATTTGTAACATCTAATACCTTTCATGACCGGATGTAGCCGCATCATCGGTCTGGGAAGGGGAGGCCATTCATCTCTGTATGCAGGCTACTGGTGGGCAATTGGTACAGCATTCTATGCAATAGGGCGATCGCGGCATGAAAAGCTCACTGAGACGAATGTTGATGGGAGGAGCTTTTTTATTGCTCACCCTGGTGATTGCTGTAACTGGGTATCTGCTAGCGGGTTGGAACCTGCTGGATGCGCTTTACATGGTAGTGATTACGGTGTTCGGGGTTGGCTTTGGTGAGATGGGGCCAATGACCCCTCAGTTAAGAGTTTTCACCATGTTTGTTATCATTGCCGGATGCACCTCTGTAGCCTACATTCTGGGTGGCTTCCTGCAGATGATTACTGAGGGCGAAATCAAGCGGGCATTGGGGGTAAGACGAATGATGCGGGAAATTGACACCCTGACGGATCATGTCATTATCTGCGGCTATGGACGGATTGGCCAAATTCTGGCTCGCAAGATGGATGAAGCAGGACAAGTGTTTGTCTTAATTGACAATGACAGTCAACGCGCTGCCGCCGCCGAAGCCAAGGGATATCTCGTCCGTCTGGGTAGCGCTATGGATGAAAATGTTTTGGAGTCCGTTGGCATTCATCGTGCCAAGTATCTAGCTACCGTGCTGCCAGACGATGCCGCCAATGTATTCATCACCCTTACGGCCCGGAGCCTGAATCCCAATCTGTTTATTTTGTCGCGGGGAGAATACCCTTCAACAGAAAGAAAACTGATCCAGGCCGGAGCCGATCGCGTGGTTTCTCCAGCCGCGATCGGGGCATTGCGAATGGCTCACATGATTACCCATCCGGCAGCCCTGGAATTTTTAGACAAGGATAGCGGACGGGCTACCCTGAATGAATTGCTGTCCCAATTGGATATTCAGGTAGATGAATTGATGATTACCGCCAGTTCCAACCTCTTAGGAGCAACTATTGGGAGTGTGGAAATTCAGGGAAAAGGCACCTTTATCGTAGTTGCACTGCGCAAAGCCGATGGGTCTACTATTATTCGTCCCAAACCTGACGAGCCTCTAACCGAAGGTGACACTCTCATCCTGATGGGGCACACAGGTGATATTCCTAAATTTGCCAAGCACCACGCCCTCAAGCGACAAATGCAATATCGTGGAGCCAGGTTCTCCAGTCGATTGAAGTAAATGGATATGGCAACTTCCCCTGCTTTGGCCTATTCTCTGCTTCGTGATGCCACCTCTCTCCTCTTGTATCAATCGGTTTTAGAGAATGAAGTTGGGCAGTCTTTTTTACACCTACTCCAGGCTATCCATCAGGTTGAGCAGTCCACCACTCCCGATCCTGCGGCCCATCTAGAGTGTTTGCGAGCATACAGCGGCTGGTTTAACCATCTAGCCAATTGCAATCAGGACTGGGCAGAGCATTTAGTCACTCGCATTCTGCGGGATGACAATCCATTTACCCGACAGGCCAGTTGCTGGGATTGGTCTGAGCTACCTGAACCTCTGGTTAACGCGGCTCGCCAGGATTTGAAAGGGTTACAGCATCTGGCGGATTGCAACAGTTCCCAATTGAGCACCTGGATTGCCACAACCTGCCTGGTTCCGTCGCCATTAGTCTGGCAAACTGACTCTTGCCCACAGCCAGGTTCTCCCTGGGAATGGTTTCAACAGTCTCAAGACTGGCAAATGCTTGTGGAACCTCTGGCCCGCTATTACCGTACTCATGGCACAGGTATTGTTTCAGAATATCGAGCCTTGCGCTGGCAGTCGGGCCATCTGGTGGGAATTCCTTACCCGGATCCGGTGCAACTAACCCACCTAGTCGGGTACGAGGCACAGCGAGAGGCATTGTTGAAAAATACCGAATTTTTGCTGGCGGGCTATCCAGCTTTGCATGTCTTGCTTTATGGCAGTCGGGGATCGGGAAAGTCTTCCCTGGTGAAGGCATTGTTACATGAGTATGGAGAGGCAGGCTTACGGTTGATTGAGGTCGGCAAGTCAGATTTACGCGATTTGCCTGCGATCGCTGACCAACTGCGAGAACTTCCCCAAAAGTTCATCATTTTTGTGGATGATCTGTCCTTCGAGGAAGATGAGGACACCTTTAAAGCCTTGAAAGTCGTTTTGGAAGGCAACTTAACGGCCCGTCCACAAAATGTTGTAGTCTATGCAACGTCGAATCGGCGGCATTTAATCCGGGAGTTTTTTGGCGATCGGCCCCGCCCTAAAGACAGTGATGAAGTTCACGCCTGGGATACGGTACAGGAAAAGCTGTCGTTTAGCGATCGCTTTGGCCTCACCTTGACCTTTGAACCTCCAAACCAGGCCAGCTATCTACAAATCGTCCACCATCTGGCCCAGCAAGCCGGAATTGATTTACCTGAATCGGATCTGGACTTTCAGGCAACCCGACATAATGGTCGCTCTGGACGAACGGCCCGCCAATTTATTGATTTTCTCAAAGCCGATTTGTCTCTCTTTGGGGAAAGTCAGTAGGACACTTTCTGAATTCTGTTACTTCGCCCATCGGTACTCTTGACAGGTTGCATCACCTGATACACTATCTGGATGTTTTAGGTGCCTGATCCTGTAGCGTTCTAAAAACCACTATGGAGCTTGGAAATTGGTTTGCTTCAGGCGGGGTGGTGATGTTGCCCCTGCTCGGCTTCTCCATTCTGGCCGTAGCATTAATTATTGAACGAATTGCCTTTTGGATGCGAGTTGCCCGCCGTCAGGATCGACTGGTACGAGATGTGCTGGCCCTCTATAAGCGAAATCCTCAAACTGCATTTCTGAGGTTGCAGGAAAACCTCGATTTACCCGTGGCACGAATTTTTTTGGCGGCTCTGGAACTCGATCGTCCAAACCCTGAAGAATTTCGTCTGGCTCTGGAAAGTGCCGCTCAAGCAGAAATCCCCTTACTGAAACGATTTAACACCGTCTTTGAAACGATTATTAGCCTCTCTCCCCTACTGGGTTTACTGGGTACCGTTTTGGGTTTGATCCAATCCTTCGCCTCACTAAAAGTGGGAGATATTGGCGGCAGTAATACAGTCGGTGTGAGCGCTGGCGTAGGTCAGGCCTTGATTTCTACCGCTTGTGGTCTAGCCGTCGCAATTTTCACCCTCCTGTTTGCCAATACCTTCCGGGGGCTGTATCTACGGCAAATCGCCTTGATTCAAGAATACGGTGGACAACTGGAATTGCTCTACCGTCGTCGCTCGGAACAGCAAGGAGTCACCCCCTATGCGTCTACCTGAAGAACCCGATCTGCCGTTTCAGATCAACATCGTGCCGATGATCGATGTGATTTTTGCCATTCTGACGTTTTTCATCATGTCCTCCCTGTTCCTGACGCGATCGACCGGCTTACCCGTCAACCTGCCCAAAGCCACAACGGCTCAAGACCAACGTTCCAGCAAAGTGACAGTTACCGTTGATGCTAGGGGAAATCTTCGTCTCAACCAACAGCCCATTCAACTGAACGACTTGCAATCCCGCGTTCGCGCTTTATCGGGAAGCGGTTCACAATTGGTCATTATTAACGCCGACCAGCAAGTAAGCCACGGTCAAGTGGTAGCTGTCATGGATCAACTGCGGCAGATTCCGGGAGTTAAGCTGGCGATCGCGACAAAATAGTTAGTATTCGGTTTCACCCTCCATTAGCAGTCCAGCGCCCCAAGTCAAGAGTTTGGGTCTAACTAGTGGACTTCGGTGCAGCCACGTCCTAATGACTTGTGTGTACAAGGTAGGACACAGAGGAGAGGATTACCTTGTGATTCTCTGGACTTTGTATATCAAGTTACGAACGCGATCGCTCTCTTGCTTCTAGTGTCTGAGAAAGCAAAAGAATACTGGCACCGGAGACTACAGCAATGGGACGATATGTTGAGGCTGATCCCTATCCTTATCCATTCAACGGCGATCTGCGTCCTGAAAACACCGCTCTTATCGTCATTGATATGCAAACGGACTTTTGCGGTAAAGGCGGTTATGTGGACAAGATGGGCTACGATCTCTCTCTGACTCAAGCTCCCATCGCACCCATTAAAACGCTTTTGGGAGTGATGCGAGAACTGGGGTATACCATTATTCATACTCGTGAAGGCCATCGTCCCGATCTATCGGATTTACCTGAGAATAAGCGCTGGCGATCGCAGCAAATTGGGGCAGGAATTGGCGATCCTGGGCCTTGTGGCAGAATTCTGGTGCGGGGGGAACCAGGTTGGGAGATTATTCCTGAACTGGCCCCTCTACCGGGGGAAGTGATCATCGATAAACCGGGTAAAGGCTCTTTTTATGCCACTGATTTAGACTTGATTTTGCACCGTAAAGGCATTCAAAATATCATCCTTACTGGCATCACAACGGATGTCTGTGTTCATACGACGATGCGGGATGCCAACGATCGTGGCTATGAATGTCTCCTCCTGGCCGACTGTACTGGAGCTACGGATTACAACAATCATCTGGCAGCCCTCAATATGGTGAAGATGCAGGGAGGTGTCTTTGGTGCAGTTGCCAATTCCAAAGACTTGATTGCAGCATTGCAGTGAATCAATATTCCCCTTTCACATCTAGATCGTCCTACCCATCTCGTCGGCCAATCATTCGTAGCTTGCTGGCTATTGCCTTCAAAGGTTTTCATCTAACCAGGGAGCTAAGGGCGGTTTGATCGCAGAGTTGGCCATTTTGATCAAAGAGTCTTTGTCGCCCTGCTGAAGGCCAACGCTATAGCGCACCCCGTCCTGTTCCCAGATGATCTTGGCTTCCGTGTAATGATCGCTGAGTACCCAGGGAATGAAATAGCCTTTGAAATTATTGCTAAGCGTGACTGGCCCCATTTCATCGGACGATCGCCGCCCTTCATGATTGAATAGGGGATTATTCACAAAATTCGCGGCTTGTTGAAAGGTTGTGTCCAAAGAAATAGCTTGGGGAGTCAATTTGGTGGCTGACAGAGAACCGCGTTTGCAGGAATTTTGTCCCTGACAGTTAGGGCGGTTGCCCAGCACGATCGCGTACTCGTTTGCCGTAGCTGAGGCCAGGGTCGCTATCAGGGGTTTTTCAGCCTTGAGATTAGTCAGGTAAGGATTGTTGGCGGATGATGTCGCGATCGTGCTCTCACTGGACAGCAGCTTTTCCGCATTGAGGCCGGGAATATAAGTGGGGAGGCGAACTGGGATTTTGGTGCGCTGATAGAGCGTTGAGAGCAGACTTTGAAACACAGGATGGATCGTTAAGGAAAACTTTGGGTTGGTTGCCCGATAAGAGGTATCTGCTGCCCGTAAGGACGGTATGCCACAGGCTGGATCTTGAATCGTCAATCGTTCAAATTCCTGGGTATAAAACCTGAATGCCTGCTCTTGTTGCTTGGTGGTTTTGCGCTCCGGGAATTTTTTCTTCGTCGCTTGAGCCGCCGCAATGGAAAGGGTATAGCCCCGATTCGCACATTTATCTTTCGTTTTTGCTTTCGCCTGCTGAAACTGTTTAATGGCCCGATCGTAGTCTCCCAACCGCAATGCCTTCCCCACCTGGCTCAACGTTGGATCGGTCTGAATCGCCGCCTTGCGATCGGGTTTTGCTGGAGTTTGAGCCGCGGCAACCGTGGTGAGACAACAGGTAAGGGCGATCGCCATCAGGAAAGGTCTGGTCATCATGGCAGTTCCTTTTCATAAATCCGGTAGGTCTTATAAATCTTGCCACCAGAGGCTTCGATCAGCTTACGGGAGGGAAAATTGTCTTCGTACACCCAGGAGAGTTCGGCCCGTTTGTAAGGCTTACCCTTCTTAATTCCGCCCATCATCCCCAGATAAATCAGAGCCAGGGGCACCATTTTGCGGCGATATTCTGGTAGTGAACAGATGGCAATCACTCGCCCCTGATCAATGTGCCGCTTGTACCAGAGAAACTTGAGAATCCCCAACCAGTTGAGTTGGCCATTCACTCGCTGCAAAGGAATGTTGTAGTCGGGCAGGCCCATCCAGAAGCCGATCATCTCCCCGTTGTATTCCGCAACTGGGAAGACATCGGGATCGACGAGGGATTGCAGCGATCGCGCCTCTTCCAAAAACTCCTCCAACGTCCGGGGAGTAGAACTCCAGTTATTCGAGAAGGCTTTGGTGAACAGGTTGTAAAGACTGATGCAATCTTGTTCAAACGCCTCTCCCTTTATGTTCAACGGACGAAACGTGACACCCGATTTCACTGCCACCCGATACGCCTTTTCAAACTCCTCTGGTAAGGGGCGATCGAGGGGAAAATTGTAAGCATAGGCATCCTTTGCCTTGTACCAGCCATCCCGCTCCATGAATTCCGGGTAATAGGAGGGGTTATAGGGCATCATCACCATCGGCGCGCCCGCGCAGATCGGCAAGGGCAGCCTCGCGC
>JBBIQC010000119.1:8736-9749 GCA_037442585.1 Oscillatoriales cyanobacterium bin_317 | reverse complement strand
AAGTATTACCACCATCCTCTACCACGACTGGATCATTCAACATCACCACCATGTCATCCATCGGACGGGAGCCTGCCAGGGATTCCAGGGGGCCGACTTGCTGCCACTGGTTGACTCGTTCCGGATGCACCAGACCGCCGTAACGACTGGAGTACTCGGCATCGGCGCTAAAGTGAACGTCACGCCTTGCGGCTTGCACCAGGTTTTTGGTATAGGGAGTATCAGCCCAACGCAGTTTCACAATTTGGCCGATGAGATGCTCATAACCGGGAGGAGTATGATGCACTTCCAACAGAATGCCGCGAATGGTCGGTCGCTCCTCCCGATCGGGCAGAATCAGCCGTCCCATCCAGGGTGCGATCGCTTGATACCAATCAGGATCAACGGTTTGATGCAGGGGGTAGTAAGCAGGATCATTAAAAGCCGCCTGTTTATAGAGTGCATAGTTACTCGCTTTCATCGGTAAGGACTGAGGGGGCGGCAGGGTTCCCGTCAGCACTTGCAGAACGATGTCGATCGTTTGTTGCAGGTGACTGCGGCCATCGGGCAGGAATGCCTTGGGATCCATGTAACCTCCAGGCACCTGATGTCCCACCGGGCCGACGGATAGAATCGAAATTTTGCCTTTGCGTTTGGCGCGGTTCCAGTACGACAGGGGAAAAACCTTCCAGCGTCCAGCGAATAAGATCGGGCCAAATTTCTCGACGACATCCTGTTCACCGACCAGATGGTAGAGATGCCCCAGCTTGAAGAAATTATTGTTGGCGCTCATCACCCCGCCGATCGAAATCGCATCAATCGGTGCTCCCAGCGCTTGCTTCAAGTAGGGAGCAGAGGCTACGGACATTTGGGCACCGCCACTGTAACCAACCAGGGTAATGGGAACGGCACTTCCGGGTTGATAGCCCCGTTCAATCAGGCCGTTGTACAGCACCTGAGCAATACCCCGGTTGTAGATCGGGCCGTAACGTTGATCGGCGGACACCATGACAATAATGGCGTTCCGAACGTTG
>JBBIQC010000119.1:0-8726 GCA_037442585.1 Oscillatoriales cyanobacterium bin_317 | reverse complement strand
AATAAGGCCGTCGGATTCTGCCAGCGCATTTTGTCGGCCAACTTCCATAAGAAGGTGAGGGGACGGTCTTCGTTCAGGGGTTTGTTGAGGACAGAGTACATCATCAATCCCCGTACCAACTCCATATCTTCCGGCAGAGCAGGTTTCAGAGCGGCCAGGAATTCTTCCACATCGGGAGTGTAGGCTTCACCGGACTGTCCGACTCCATCGAGGTAGATCACGTAGCGATCGATCACCGCCTCACTGCCTGAAACGGCCTCGATCGTGGGACGGGTCATTACAGCCTGATTTGTATCTACCTCATCCCCAAACCAGCCAGCCCACCAGCCCAACGTTTCAAACGGAGCCAGCAAGCCCGCAAAAATCACTCCAACCGCCCCAATCCAGGTCAGATCAAAAATCAATCGCAGCGGTATGGGCAGCGTTTGATACCAGCCAAAGACTCCATTCCGAATCGGTCGCAACAGAATGAAAACCAGGATAAACAGCGCAATCAAAGCCACCAAACCGACTACCACTTTGACAACTTGGGGAATGCTGTTGACCTGAAACGACAGTTGCGCGAGGGGGTCGTCTCCATCGGCCACTGGCCTGACGATCGCCGCTGCGGAGTTTGGTTGGGCTGCTATAGATGGAGGGACAGTGGTCTGCCCTCGTGTCTGAGTGACCTGAGCATTGGCTTGGCTGCTGTGCAATTCCTCAAACGGGAAGCGATCCGTCGGATTTGTTGGGCCAGTGGTTGGGGAAACGGTAATCAAGGGTGAAGAGGCAGAGGCGTTACTAAAACGCGATCCCACTCGTTCTTGAAGTTCACGCCGATCGGAGGTCAGATCCACGCCAGCTACGAAATCGGAAATGGTTTTACCCAATCGGGCGATCGGTTGACCGATGGTGTTTTCCAGCACTTCTTTGACAAACCAGCCAAACGCCACATAGCCAAACGCAAACCCTGCCCCGATATTGGCGACTGCACCAAAGCCCACCACCATCGCTAACAAATGCCAGATAGAAAGAATTCTTAACAGGGGCACCCCAAAATAAGGCAGTGCGCCTAAAAAGCTGAACAGTAGCGGGGCATAACTCAATCCCAGAATGATAACCAGGGCTGGCAATGGGATGTGAGCAGAATTGGGAAACAGGGTAATGACCCAGGTGCTGAGAACCAGAAATAAAAATTCAAATAAATATAAGATGGCACTAACCAGGACAGTAAAGATGAAGCGAATTGGCTTCACTTGATTAATAAATAAAATAATGCTTTGTCCAACGGTCAGTGATAGTCCAGCTAATACAACTATGCAGATGGCAAGCGTCATCCCTCCTGGTAACGTTGTGGCTGTTTGGAAGGCTTCGCCATTGAGGACAAAGACCCATCCTAGAAGTTCCCAAACGCGATCCATCAGTGAAGGAGTTGAAGGTGCCATAAATTCAGTGTTGTGAGAAGTGAAACAAGATAGCAAGAGCACAAACTGTCGTCAAGACTGTGCACGACAATAAAATCCCTGCGATGCATTACGGCTAACACCTCACACATCCTACAACTGGGACATTAACCCTATCCTACTCCTGATCCCGCAGCGAAAGCGGAACTCTGGCATATTTTCTAATTGGCCAGCAGTCTAGTGATCAGCGATACCAAGAAAACAGGTATTAGAGAAACTAATCAATAGGCCACACCAGCCTGTCAACTACAAAATTGCCTTTTTCCTATGACTTTCCTATAATTGGCGAGTTTAATCTTACTTTTAGATAATTGGCTCAGTTCAGGCACTAACCGAAGGGAGACCATGAAGGGATTAGCTGGCAAAACTGCCCTGGTAACGGGAGTAAGTACTGCTGATTACACTGATTTTCGAGAAACATGGTCGGCGTAAGGGGGAGTTAAGAGTTAAGAGTTAAGGGTTGAGAGTTAAGAGTTGAGAACTAAACCAAGTCCAGCTAGAGAACAGGAGTTTTGCTATAAGAGAAACTACGGTTCTGGGCTTGAACAAGGTTTAAAAATCGAAACTTAAAACTTGTTCCTCTCTACTATTCGTCATCCACTCTTAACCCAATCCAAAATCTAAAATCCAAAATCTTTGCAGCACTCAAGACTTAGAACTATTTAAAGGGATCAAAACGAATGACGGCAGAACAACAACGGTTAGAGCAAAATCGATCGGGGCAGGTGGATTGGTACAAGTGGGGGCCGTATTTGAGTGAGCGGCAATGGGGGACGGTGCGGGAAGATTACAGTGCCGATGGTAATGCCTGGAATTATTTTCCCCATGACCATGCGCGATCGCGAACATACCGTTGGGGTGAGGATGGGTTAGGCGGGATCACGGACAGTCGCAATTTGCTGTGCTTTGCGTTGGCGCTCTGGAACGGCAAGGATCCGATTCTCAAAGAGCGGTTGTTTGGGTTGACTAACAGTGAAGGCAATCATGGGGAAGATGTAAAGGAGTACTACTTCTATCTCGACAGTACGCCGACTCACTCGTATATGAAGTATCTCTACAAGTATCCCCAGGCGGCATTT
This sequence comes from Oscillatoriales cyanobacterium bin_317, assembly GCA_037442585.1. Classification (GTDB taxonomy): domain Bacteria; phylum Cyanobacteriota; class Cyanobacteriia; order Leptolyngbyales; family Leptolyngbyaceae; genus Leptodesmis. The sequence goes on along the minus strand of JBBIQC010000119.1, from coordinate 6,205 downwards.
CCTTATGAGGATTTAGTGAAGACGAATGGTTCTCGGAGTCGGTATGAACTGGAATATGAGTTGCTGGATACGGGCATCTTTGATGACGATCGCTACTTTGATGTGTTTGTGGAATATGCCAAAGCTGATGCGGAGGATATGTTGATCAAAATCAGCGTTGCCAATCGGGGGCCGGAAGCCGCTGCGATTCATGTCCTGCCGACTCTCTGGTTTCGCAATACCTGGTCTTGGAGAAATGGCGGCCCTAAGCCCGTTATGAGTAAGGTGGAGGGCAGCGGCAACAGTGTGGTTCATGCCCATATTGACGATACCTTACTGAACCAATACATCCAGGATTATTACTTCTACTGCGATGGGATTGTGCCGTTGTTATTCACGGAGAATGAAACGAATAATGAGCGAATTTTTGGCACTCCCAATGCCAGTCCTTATGTGAAAGACAGCATCAACAATTATCTGCTGCATGGTCAACAGGATGCTGTGAATCCTTACAATATTGGCACCAAGGTTTCTCCTCATTACGAACTGATGGTGGAATCAGGCGAGACAAAGGTAATCCGATTGCGCCTCACCAAACGGACTCCGGCTCAGATGGGCCAACCTTTTGCTGATTTTGAGCAAATCTTCGCCACTCGGATTCGGGAGGCGGATGAATTTTATGCCTCTGTGGTTTCTCCCAAGGTACAGGCGGACAGCGATCGCACCAATGTCATGCGGCAGGCCCTGGCTGGCATGATGTGGACGAAGCAATATTTCTACTACGACCTGGATCAATGGCTGCGGGAACGGAACGTTACGCCCTGGACTCCAGTGGAGCAGCGGCGGCATATTCGGAACAGCGACTGGTTCCACATGCATAACGACGATATTGTGTCGATGCCGGACAAGTGGGAATATCCCTGGTATGCGGCCTGGGATCTGGCGTTTCATGTGATTCCTATTAGTCTGATTGATCCCGACTTTGCTAAAAACCAGTTGATGCTGATGTTGCGCGAAGATTACCTGCACCCCAATGGTCAAATTCCCGCTTATGAGTGGAACTTCGGGGATGTCAATCCTCCGGTTCACGCCTTTGCTACCTGGGAAATCTACACCCGCGATCGTGGGTGATATTGACTTCCTCAAGTATGCGTTCTCTAAATTGCTGATTAATTTCACCTGGTGGGTCAACCGCAAGGATGAAGGGGGCAATAACCTCTTCCAGGGAGGTTTCCTGGGACTGGATAATATTGGCGTGTTCGATCGCAGTGCGTCGCTTCCCACTGGAGGCCATCTGGATCAGGCGGATGGTACGGCCTGGATGGTGTTCTTCAGTCAGCGGATGTTCCAGATTGCGATTGAACTGGCGTTGCACGATCGCCTTTATGAAGACTTCGCCATCAAGTTCTTTGAACATACGATGTGGATTGCGGGCGCGATGGATCGGATTGGAGAACACCATGATGAACTGTGGGATGAGGAAGACGGTTTCTTCTACGATGTGCTGCACTTCCCGGATGGTCGCTCTACCCGCTTAAAGGTGCGATCGCTGGTTGGATTACTCTCGCTGATGGCTGTGGCCGTCTTTCCCCAGGAAGCATTTGCCAGGTTGCCTCACTTTAGAGAAGTGGCCCAGAAGTTTATCATGCAACACCCGGAATTGACGGAAAATATCCATATTCCCAATCAACCGGGCGAACGAGGACGACTGATGCTGTCGATTCTGAATGAGAATAAACTGCGTCGCGTACTGGCTAAAATGCTGGATGAATCGGAATTCCTCAGCAATTATGGCATTCGCTCTCTGTCTCGTTATCACCTGGAGCATCCCTACCACTTTTACTATGAAGGTCAGGAATATAAGGTCGGCTATGTTCCCGGTGACTCCACCTCTGGCATGTTTGGCGGTAATTCCAACTGGCGTGGTCCGATCTGGATGCCTGTGAATCTGTTGCTGGTGCGATCGCTGTTGCTACTGTATAGCTACTATGGTGACTCCTTTAAGGTGGAATATCCCACTGGATCGGGTCGGCAGGAATCCCTATTTGATATCGCCCGGTGTATCAGTGAACGACTGGTGAGTATCTTTCTCAAAGATCAGTCCGGTCACCGTCCAGTCTACGGTGCCGCCGAGAAGTTCCAAACCGATCCCCACTGGCGCGATCTGATTCTGTTTTATGAATATTTCAACGGGGATAACGGAGCCGGGATTGGAGCCAGTCACCAAACCGGATGGACAGGTTGCGTTGCCCGTTTAATTCAGGGACTGGGCTACTTTACTCCAGAGATTGTGCTGGATACGATTACCCCTGGAGAACTCTCTAGATATCGGACTTAGGACGATTTCCAGAAAAGGATGGAGGTCTGAGATGATCTCAGCCAACTACCCACCCCCCCGTTCCATCCAAAATCTAAAATCCAAAATCCAAAATTCTATGCCTAGCAAAACACCATCCAACCACTCACTCACTGCTTTTGTCGCCGCTGGTGCGATCGGCCTCACCCTGATCAATCCGGCGATCGCCCAGTATCCTGCTGTAACTCCACCTTTGCAAATGGCGCAATCCTCTTCCTTAACAGGTAACTGGCGGTTGGCCAACATGACCCTTCCCGGTTCTCCCATGCCGATGCTGCCTTCCACTGATCTTACGGCAGACTTTGCCAATGGCCGTGTCTCTGGTTCTGGTGGCTGCAATCGTTTCAATGGCAGCTACAAAACGACCGGCAATCAACAACTGAGCATTGGCCCCCTGGCTACCACCTACAAAGCCTGTGAGGAAGGAGTGATGACTCAGGAGGCGAATTACCTGAAAGCCTTACAAGCGGCTCAACGGTATGAAGTGAACAAAGACGGGCTACAAATTTTCTATACAACCGATCAGGGAACTGGGGTATTACGCTTCGTTTCTCAAGATGTGAGAGGACTCTGGTAGGCCGTACTATGAAAAGTTGAAGCGGTTGAGGAATGAGAATTAAACCTTGTCCAAGTCCAGAACCATAGTTTCTCTTATGGGAAAACTCCTGTTCTCTAGCTGGACTTGGTTTAATCACATCGAATTTCATAAGATGTGTTAGCGCAGCATCACGCATGAATGCCTGAAGTTGATGCGTGACGGTGATGGCTTAATATATCCCACGCCAGACTTCGGAGTTATTTAATTCACAATTCTGAGAACCAGCCCTGTTTGTGCTTAATATAGTGATGAATTGTCAGGGATATTTTCTCTATGACTATCCGTTCTGCTGTCTTGGGTCTATTCACCTTATGGGTGGGAGTTGGAGTATGGGTGCAGGTCCAACCCTCCCTTGCTCAAACCAAAGTAGAAGCTGAAACTAAGCAAAATGATCCCCCCTTACCCGCCCTCCCTGCTAACTGTAGACCGTTACCACTGGTCGGTGGTCAGGGCAGTGAAGTCACCAAAACGTCTTCTGTACCCGGACTGAGAGTTCCTCTTCCTGGTCCTGCTCCCAGCGTTGGGGTGCGAAATAACTGGAATACCGATTGGTTTGTTCCCAGTGGCAAATCCTTCACAAAATACAGGGTCGTGTTTATGCCCCGCGATAATGGCCAATACAGTATCAATATGACCTTGAAATATCCTGATGAGTCGAACGATCAGTTTTATCGGGAGCCAGGTAGACAGTTCACCGCCAATAAACCACTGATTATCGAAACCTCCCCGCGTATTGATTTACAACCCTTTCAAGTGAATACCAACATCGGTGGTGTGCAAGCTGTAGGGTTGAGATATACCGTTGCTGTATCTGGGTGTTTATAGAGTGATGAATGATAACAATGAATCCAAGCGATTTTTGCCAGACGAGAATCTGGATAACGATAAATTGTCTATTGAGATTCCGACTGAACAACCTGTACATCCGGAGCGAGTTGCTTCTGGCTTTGACCCGATGGGTGAAATTCAGCAGCAGTAGAGAGAGTGGGAAAACGAGTGTTTGACTGCTATCCTGCTTGAATCGATAAGAGAATATTAAGAAAAGTAATTTGACCTCAGCTTTGCTCTTAGATCAGAGCAGGAGGTCGCTGGTGAGGAGGAGGTATGAAAATTCTTCTTGTGGAAGATGACCGATCTACCTGCGAAATGCTGTCCGATTTTCTTTCTGCTCATCATTATGCTGTTGACACGATCGCAGATGGTTTGGCTGGGTTAGATCTGGCAACTCAGTGGGAATACGACCTGATTCTATTGGACTTTATGCTACCCACCTTAAACGGGGTTGAGGTATGCCGTCACCTGCGTGCTCAGGGCTGCCAGATGCCGATTTTGATGTTGACCATCAAAGATGCTAACGAGGATGTGATTGCTGGACTGGATGCGGGAGCCGACGATTATGTCGCTAAGACCTGCGCCACTTCCCAACTGCTGGCCAGAATGCGGGCACTATTACGCCGCAGTAGAAATAGCTTAGCCTCGCCTGTCTTGAGATGGGAAAACCTGTCCCTAGATCCGGCCGCCGCACGGGTCATGTACGGCCAGCAGGGGATTTTTCTTCGTCCCAAAGAATACGCCTTGCTAGAACTCTTTCTACGTCATCCTCAGCGAATTTTTAGCCGCAGTGCCATTATTGATCACCTATGGCCGCTGGAAGAAACTCCAGTTGAAGGGTCGGTCACCAGTCTGATTAAAGACCTGCGCCAACGGTTGAAAGCCGCTGGGATGAAGCCGGATTTAATCGAAACCGTTTATGGACTGGGATACCGCTTAAAGCCGGAAACGCCACAAGGTCAGGGAACACGGCAGCAGGAAGATCGAGACATCGGCGGCAAACCAGAGTTGCCATCTCAAACCTCTGTACTGATGGTAGATCCAGAGAGTGAGGACAAGCGATCGCAGCGGGGCATGACCGCGATTCAAAGAATTGCCCATCGCTTTCAAGTTTCTGTGAAGTCTCGCATGATTGTCCTGGAAGCGGCAGAGCGATCGCTGCAGCTCGGTCAATTCAGCCCGGAACAACGAAACGCAACCCGCACAGAAGTTCACAAGCTGGCAGGCGGGTTAGGTACGTTTGGCTGTGCGGAAGCTTCCAGAGTTGCTCAGGCTATGGAAGATTTGTTAGACAATCAGGAACCTCAAGCAACTCAATTTGCTGGGCAGTTTTCTCAATTGCTGCAGGAGTTAAAGCAAAACCTGGCTGAGGCAATGTAGGGTGAGTGAGTGGCAGCGCGGTTAATGACTTGTTGGTCTGGTATAAATGAGGTATTTCCTCTGCGTCAAGCGTCCTCATGACGATCGCCTTTCCCAAGCAACTGCGCCATCTTTCCGCCAATATTCCGCTGCGTTGGGCGTTGACGCTGCCATTTGTATTACCCACGATCGGGGCGGTGAGTCTGGTCGGCTGGTTATCCTACCGAAATGGGCAGGAAGCCGTGGACAATTTGGGGTATCAATTAGCTAGTTCGACGAATGAACGGATTACGCAAGAACTCAAGACCTATTTGCAAACTCCGCTATTAATCAATCGGTTGAATGTGGATGCGGTGCAGCAGGGACAACTGGATCCGGAAAATATGCCAGACCTGGAAGCGACATTATTCCATCGGTTGCAGCAATTTGAGCAGGTAACCGCGATCGCTTTTGTCAGTCCTCAAGGCCGCTTCCGGGTGGCAGAACGGTTGCCAGAATTATATCTGGGGGTTGCCGAGCCTGCCCGTCCTCAACAGATCCAGTTTTATCAGTTGGATCGGAATGGCCAGCGGGGAAAGCTGGTGGCTACTGTCAACAACCTGGATGTGCGGCGCGATCGCCCCTTCTATCGTCGAGCTACGACCACGGGCCAACTGGGGTGGAATCCCATTTCCCAATATGGCACCTGGGAAGCCCTCACGTTAAATGCCTCTCAACCAGTATATGACCGCATCAGCAGGGATTTGTTGGGTGTCTTTGCGGTGCATGTGCGGCTGGATTATTTCAGTCGGTTTCTCCAGACGTTGGACATTAGCCACGCCGGACAGGTGATCATCCTGGATCAGCAGGGCACCCTGATTGCTACGTCCGCCCCGGAAAAACCGTTCAAAGTCGAGGGACAAGCAGCCTGGAAGCGGGTACTACCCATGAATGTGCTGGAAAGTCGGGATGGGTTAACTCGATCGCTGGGGCAGTATTGGCGCGATCGCCCAGAACTGTGGTCGCTGAATCAACCTGCATACCTGCAATTTAGTTACAACAATCAGACCCAATACGTCAAAATTACCCCCTACCGTGATGCC
>JBBIQC010000118.1:0-9767 GCA_037442585.1 Oscillatoriales cyanobacterium bin_317 | reverse complement strand
AATCACAATCGGAGCCGCCCCAGTCAACGTATTAAATTCCGGCTTGCTGAGGACGGCTGGGTTTTGCGGCGATCGCACAAAGGGTGAGGTAATCTGATCCCGCACCAGATCCCCAGTGCCGGGAAAATCATCAAAGAAGCCATCGACCCCCAGTTGAATGAACTGCCGCAGTTCCAACTCCGGATTGCCCTTGTAGTCGGAAGCCAGATAGCGTCCTTCATTGCGGAAGGTGTAGGGATGTACCAGCAACCCTGCGGCATGGGCATCATTCACCAGGGAGGTGGGCGGAAGAGTCACCTTATCGGCATCGTTAATCACTCCATCCCCATTCAGGTCATCGGGTTGGCCATCTCCATTGTTATCGACCGCCTTCACCGAAACGATCATGCGCTTCCAGGGGCCAATCCCATCCGCATAGGTAGCAATTTCCTGCAAGCCTGCGGCAGTGCGTAAGTCACCGTAAGTGCGCGAGTCGCCACTGACGACAAAATCGTAGGGCCGAATTTCAATGAGTGAACCATCATCCCGGACATCTTCTGCATCTAAGAGCTGAATCAGGGGAATATCAACGCCAGCCCTGGGCATGATGCTGTTGTGCAATTCTTTGAGATTGCCAACTTCAAACGACTGGATATAAATCCGGCTGGGATCCGTAAAATTATTTCTCACCAGATTATCAATTAATAACTGGCTGGTGTTGTACCCTTTTTCAGTAAAGTAAGTTGGGTGCTTGGTTTCAGGATAAATGCCAATTTTCTTGCCTGTATCCTGTTCAACCTGTTTCACCAGCGCAATAATGTCATCGAGCGTCGGAATTTCAAATACGCCATTAAATACCGTTTCTCGAAAGGGCAAGCGCTCGATCGCCCGCAGTTGTTTAATCTCAGCCAGGGTAAAGTCTTCGGCAAACCAGCCTGTCACCGGAGAACCATCCAGCAACTTCGTGGTCTTCCGGTCAGCAAATTCTGGCCGCAGGTAAACATCGGTGGTTGTGTTACCAAAGTCGATCGTGCCATCGGCCTTGACCACGGCTAATGCGGGTTCATGACGGGCAATCAGCACTCCATCTTTCGTCACCACCAGATCGGGTTCAATAAAATCAGCCCCTTGCTGAATGGCTAATTGATAGGAAGCCAGGGTATGTTCCGGACGTTCACCCGATGCTCCCCGGTGGCCAATGACGATCGGAGCCTGTCCATTTAAGGTGTTGAGTTGGAACAGGTTAGGGGTGGCGATGGGAGCCTTTAACACTTTGCCCGTGGCATCGGTATGCAGCAGAAACGGGCCAAATTCCTCGCCAAACCAGAGGGTGCCATCTTTGCCAATCACAAAGGATTCCAGGTCAAAGTCGGCTCCGGTGAGCAGGCGATCGCTGGTGTTCTGATTCACGATGGGAAAGGGAATCTGGCGATCGGGATCAGCCAGTTGAATGAAATTGAGAATATTTACCGTCCCATCCCCAGATCCTGCTTCCCGCAAGTTGGGCTGCACCTGATAGACCCGCAATAGAAAATCTGAGCTATTGTCCTGACGGCCATATCCGTTGTCCGGCATAAACCAGAAGGTCGTTGAGTCGGCAAATTGGACCGCACTAAACCCCTGCACGGGCTGTCCAGGAAACGGGCCAGTGCGGCCATTCGCAGAGATGCCTTGGCCGGATGCAGGGCCATCTGCGTAAGTATCGGCAGGCAGGGATGCAAAGCCTTTCAGAATCACAGTATTTGCCATAGAACGGTAGAGCCTGATGCAGGCGAGTGAAATTCGTTCACAGCATCCCACGACAACGTTAAGGCGCATTTATTGCACCTTCAAGACTACATTTAAGGGGAATTAACAGCGGGTGAAATTTAATTCGAGTTGTTGAGTGATCACTATCCAATGGCTCAGGCCGCTCGCCAAATGCGGATGGTATTGTCATCGCTCCCACTGGCTAAGGTATGACCATCCGGACTAACAACGAGAGAGTGAACCCACTTGCGATGGCCACTGAGAGTTCCCAGCAGGCTGCCTGTTTCGATATGCCAAAGTTTGATCGTTTGATCTTTGCTACCACTGAAAAGCGTCTGTCCATCTGGACTAAAGGTAACTGCTAACACCCAGTCGGAGTGGCCTGTGAAAGTGCGAACCAGTTGGCCACTGGCAACGTGCCACAGCTTCATGGTGTTGTCATCGCTGCCACTGGCCAGGAATTGACCATCGGGGCTGAAGGCGATCGCTTTCACCCAATCCTGATGTCCAACCAGCGTATACAGAGGTTTGCCGGTCGGCAGGTGCCACAGTCGCACAGTTTTATCGGCACTGCTGCTGGCGAGAATGCGTCCATCCGGACTCAGCGCCACAGCATATACCAGTTTGGTGTGTCCGCTGAAGGTGTGCTGTAATTCGCCGGTTCGGATATCCCAGATTTTAATCTTTTGCCCACCACTGATCAGGGTGGTGTTATCGGGAGCGATCGCCAGACAGCGAATGGACTTGTTGTGGCCTGTCAATGTGCATTGCAACTCCCTGGTTTTGACCTTCCAGACCCGGATGTAACTGTGGCTGCTAGTTCGATGCACGCTACCCAGCAATTGGCCATCCGCACTCAGCGCCAGGGTGAGAATGCGGCCAGAGTGACTTGCGAAAGAGTGGAGAAGTTCTCCCGTTTGTAAATGTCGCAGTTGAATGCGCTGATCATTCCCAGCACCGAGAAGCACCTGATTATCTGAGCTAACGGCGATCGCGGCGGCCTTACCGGCGTAGCCACTCAGCGTGTAAGCCAGAAACAGCGATGGAAAATTCAGGGGCGAGGACGGGGCTGTGATCTCAGGGTGCAGCCTGACCGATGGAGCCGCCTGAGCAGCCGTGCCGGGTAGCAAAATGGCTGGCCGTTGCTGCATGGGTTTGCTGGGTACAGCCTGCCGGAAAGTAGCAAACACCTGAATCACACGCTCAGCCGATAACGCTGGCGACTCGTCTGCCAGTAGCGCCTCCAATTGAGCCAGACAGGCTGTTAGCCATGCAGTTTGGGTCGTTTGCATGGATGCGCGATCGCTGGCCTGAGTCCTGGCGGATGCCGCACTTAAGCTGCGCAGCAAATGACGATAGCCGGACAGAACGAGGTCATAGAGCGATCGCTGGAATGGCTGATCAACCGATCCGAGCAGGGGAGCCACGAGTTCAGAAAGGAATGGAGAGACACCGGAGCGACTCAGATAATAATAATCAGCCATCCCGGCCACAAAGATGCAGCAGGACGGCAGCAGGACTTGCACCAGGGCGGCAAAATCTTTGGCATTCAAGTGATACTGAAGCGACAAAGTAGAGGCATGAATGCCCAGCGATTGCCACTTTGTTTCTTTCTCCAACAGTTCCAGATTAATGGCGCTATCGCCTCCCAACTGGTTGACCAACTCTGGTGATTCACCCGCAGCTAATAATTTGTCTGCTGTATCCTTCCAGTCCAGTGCTCGTCGCTTGGCAGCGGCAATTAATAGTTGTTGATAATTGAAATGAGAGATGACTGATTGATAGGTGTATTGCTTTTGTCCAAATCCCCAGTAGGCGATGTGAAGACTCAACTCTTCCCCGATGATTTCCGGTTCCAGGATCAGGGTGGGTTGAGATGGAAATTGCTGGAATAATACTTTGATCTGGGCTTCATGGCGCAGGGAGTGGTGTACCCAGGCTCCGGAGAGAAATTCCACAGGCCGATCGCAATCCTGCAGCGAATAATGCTGCTGCAGAAACTCTGCTAAACCCTGCCCCAATTGCCGCTCCAGAATCGAAAGGTGTTGCCGAACCGATGTATCAAATTCCCCATTAATTTGCAGGGGAGCCAGCAGTACTTTCAGGGGAATCGTTTCAAGCCACGAATTTGCCGTTGTTAATTGAGCAGGGAGCAGTCCTAAAGACCAATGTTCCAGTTCTTTCTGCCGTTCCAGCCGCAGTAATTCTGTTTCCCGCTGGTATTTAGCTATCTGTAATGGGATTTCCCGGTTGTCAACCCATTGTTCTGACTCTCCCTCTTTACTGGCTTGTTGATAGCCAGGAAGTAACTGCAGTACTGTAAGGAATTCCGCGATCGCAGGCAGTCCTTGAAGCAACAGCTTGAGAAATAGCTCCAATTGCATACCGACTCCCTTGATCCGTTCCCGTTTTGCGTAACGTTTTCGGTTTTTACCAATCGTATCTTTATCAATCGTATCTTTATTTATCGTAAAAGGTTGGTTGCTTTGTTAAGCTAACTCAAGATTAATAAAAGTTTATGGAATCTCTAACTTGCGAAAGATTAGAAATTTTAGGATAGAAATGTATCCTGAGTCTGCTTAATGTTCCTATTGATGTCGGGAGGCTGTTATGGCTGATTGGCTTGAAGGTCTAGAGGGACTAGAGGGATTTGAAGCCCTGGAAGGAAATGTGGGTATTTTCGGGATTGCGGCTGGCATTGGTGCCGCTCTACTTGCTCCAGTGGTGCTCCCAGTTCTGGGGAAGGCGGGTAAACCGGTGGTTAAGGCCGTGGTGAAAGAAGGAATGTGGCTCTATGAGAAAGGCAAAGAAGCGATGACTGAAATGAACGATGCCTGGGAGGACATTGTGGCCGAGGTAGAGCACGAGATACACCAATCCGAAGAGCCTCAGTCAGCCAGAGGCCCTGAGAATATTCCAGTTGAAGATTAAACTATGACGACTCTGCTTCACGATCGCCACACCCACATTGTCAGCAGCACCCCATCCCGCACCCGGATTCGTGTCTCTGCTAAACGCCGCACCCCGGAGCAGATGGGCGAGATTACCAGGGCATTACAGGCCATGCCGGATGTTTACAGGGTGCGGCCCAATTTGCAAACGGGAAGTATTATTATTCACCACGATCAAACGCCAACAGTTGTTGAGGATCTGGCTGCCACCTTACACGATGTGGGAGTGATTCTGTTCCATACAATAGACATTGAACTGCCTGCAACAGGAGGTAAATCAGGAGTTGCAGATGACCTGGTGAAAGCCGTTGCTGACCTGAACCGTCGAGTGGGTGCATCAACCCAGGGATCTGTTGATCTGCGTTTTCTGATCCCGCTGGGGTTAGGTGGATTAGCTATCTACCAATTACTCCGAAAAGGATGGCAATTTGAAACAGCCCCCTGGTATGTGCTGGCATACTACGCTTTTGATAGCTTCATTAAATTGCATTATACCGCAGAGCCTGAAGGCCCAAGTTCTCCTGAACTGAATGGGCAGGGGGCGACGATCGCAACGGGTGAAAGATTGAGTTAAATTCAATTACGAGAATGACTACTACGCTCTCATCATTGTCAGTTAGTCCTTTTCAAGTGATTCATGCCAGTCCTGGGCGAATTCGGTTGCGAATTCAGGATGATGAGTTTGATGCAGCCGTCGAACACTTGAGGCAAAAGATTGCTGACTTGTACACCCATCTGGATGTTCAAACCCATCCCACGAACCGTAGTGTTATTCTCCAATTTGATCCCAATGAGTTGTCGCTAGAGTCTTTGCTAGCTCGTCTGCCTGTAAAACCGCAGACCACTGACGAGCAACCTCCCAGCCTGTCTGAAGGACTCGGAAAAGCCTCATCTCTGTTGCGTCGGGCGGCTCCTCTTCTGAGTGGCTATGCGGCGGTTCGGCTCCTGGGGTTAAGCGGGTGGGCATCTCTGCCTGTGTTTTTGCTCAGCGATATCATGACCCGCGAGGTGTTGAATCAGGTGATTCCTCCTCAACCAGCCAAAGCGAATGATTCTTTACAGAATCTTGTAAAACAGAACCTTGTAAAACTCCTGTCTTCCCCCCCTGAACACCCGACGAATCGCCAGCAGTCTGTTCAGGGTTTACAAACCCCCGCCTTAGCTCGTAGGGCCAATGCAGATACGATCGCTTGCACCCTCAAGCACAGCCTTCCGGGTCGAATTCGCTACAAAATTCCTCGCCTGCTCAAGGATGCAGACTATGCTCGTAAACTGACCCATCTGCTTGAACGCGATCGCTCTGTCACAGGAATAAAACTCAATCCTGATAGTGGTTCATTGACGGTCTACTATACGGCGGAGCAGATTGGGGAAGCCGCCATGCAATCCCATCTCGCAGACCTGATCCAAACCGCACCGACGGTTTCCTTACCCATTGCGACGACCATCGTTGAACCAGCGGCACCGGAAGCAGAGCCTAGTTCCGGGAACCCTATGACTGTTCCCATGATGACTCTGGGACTGTCTGCTTTGTGCAGTTTGGGGCTACCGATTCCCTCCGCTCTGGTGGCGGGAAGTGTGGCGATCGCGGCTTTACCCGTTGCTCAGCGGGCATGGGACGGGCTGTTGCAGGAACGAAAACTGAATATTGATTTTCTTGATTTAGCGGCGATTACGATCACCGCCTTTCAGGGCAATTTCCTGAATCCCGCGATCATGATTAGCCTGATTGAGTTTGGTGAGGCGATCCGGGAGCAATCGGCGCGATCGTCCAAACGGCAGGCATTAGATTTGCTCAGTTCTTTGGAAAATCTGGTCTGGGTGGAACGCCACGGAGAGAAGCTGCAAATCCTCACCCATGACGTGGAGCATGGCGAAACCGTGATTGTCTATCCTGGTGAGCAAATTCCGGTCGATGGGCATATCCTCACAGGCACTGCTCTGATTGATGAACAGAAGCTCACCGGGGAAGCCATGCCCGTGCTCCGCAAGCCGGGACAGATGGCCTATGCGTCAACCCTGGTACGAGAGGGCAGTCTTTACATCCGGGCCGATCGCCTCAGTAGCGAAACCCGCGCTGGGCAAATTCTTAAAGTTATGGAAGCTGCCCCCGTGCATGACACTCGGATTGGCAATTATGCCGCTGAGATCGCCGATCGCATGGTGGTTCCCACATTGCTGATGGCCGCCGGAGCCTTTGCCCTGACTCGCAATCCAGCCCGAGCGGCCTCCATCCTCACCCTCGACTTTGCTACGGGAATTCGCATTTCTGTTCCCACTACTGTCCTCGCCGCCCTGACTTACGCCGCCCGTCGGGGCATTCTCATCCGCAGTGGGCGTACTTTAGAACAACTGGCCAAAGTGGATGCGGTCGTGTTCGATAAAACTGGCACTCTGACTCAAGGAGAACCCGTTGTCGTCAGTGTGGAAACGCTAGGAGATGGCACGTCTGCTGCAGAGGTGATCAGCATGGCCGCAGCGGCAGAACAACGACTGACTCATCCGGTGGCAGAAGCGGTGGTGCGCTATGCCAAGGAACGCGGAGCCAGGATTGCCGATCGGGGCAAATGGGACTATCAAATCGGGCGCGGAGTGCGGGCTGAAATTGATGGCCAAACGATTCTGGTGGGTAGCCGACATTTTATGGCAGCGGAAGGTGTTGATCTGGCAGCCCTACACAGCAAGTATCAAGCGCTGCAGGCAAATGGTCATTCGGTCATTTATGTTGCTTCTGAAGGCCAGTTGCGTGGCGCGATCGCCTATCGGGATCCTCTGCGACCAGAAAGTCAGGAAGTGATTCATTCCCTGAAGCGGGCAGACAATATGGAAGTGCACCTGCTGACCGGGGACAATCAGCATACCGCTGCCGCTGTTGCTCATGAACTGGGGATTGCGTCCACCCATACCTACGCGGAAGCCTTTCCAGAACAGAAAGTTGCCGTGGTGAACGGCCTGCATGCAGAAGGTAAGACGGTTGCCTTTGTTGGGGATGGGATTAACGATTCTCCAGCCCTGGCCTATGCGGATGTCTCGGTGTCCTTTGGCAATGGATCGGATGTAGCCCGGGAAACCGCCGATGTGGTGCTGATGGAAAATAATTTGCGCGGCTTACCGGAAGCGATCGCGATTGCTCGTCAGGCCATGTATCTAATTCATCAGAATACAGGGTTGGTCGCTGTCCCCAATCTTACGGCCATGCTATTTGCTGTGACGACGGGTATTCCACCGATCGCAGCGACGCTGGTGAATAATGGATCGACGATCGTGGCCGGATTGAATGGGTTACGTCCACTGCTGACTCGCGATGAAGATCTGAATCTGCTGGCCGATAGCCTGGAAGAAAGCAGAGAAGCCAGAACTGCAGGGTCTGAAACAGAAGAAGTGGCTGACGAACAACCTCCCGTCCTGGAAGTGGAAGAGCCGCCATCAGACACGCCTTCCTCAGACAGTTGTGAATCGGTAGTTGAGTTGACAGAATCTCCCCCAGAACCATCAACTCAGGCAACATCTAACCTCTCTCCGCCTCCAATAGAACCGGTGATGCTGGAGGTTCTCTCCCCCCGTGCTTTAGCAGAACGGCTGAAAGTAAGTGTAACTACGATCAGTCGCAACAAATCGAAAGCGAATTTTGCCACCTGGAGTAGTCGCCATGACCCGGATGGCATTGCATGGCGTTATCTGAAAAAATCAAAAGAATTTGTCCCTGAAGATCCAGCAAGACTTACCTCTGGAAACTGCTATCCCCGATAGATGATATACATTCCACCCAGATACAACATAATTAATCCCAGTCCATCCCAGGTCAGGTAAAGCCTTGAGCGGCGGGCTGCTCGGTAAATTAAACCAACCAGTGCGATCGCTGTCATCACTATTGCCACGATCGCCGTAAATAGATGCACAGAATGATTGATGTTAACCAGCAAATTACTCCGCAAGTACACCAGATCGTAAATTCCCAAAATTGCCAGGTTGAAAAGATTAGAGCCAAAAAGATTAGAAACTGCTAAATCCACTGCATTCAACCGAATCGCGGCCAGGGATGCTACGAATTCTGGTAATGAGGTTGCTGCAGCCAGCAGCAAAGCTCCAACGAAACTTTGCCCTAACCGGGTGACGGTTGCCACTTGATCACCCAGAGATGCCAGCCACACCCCCAGCACTACAATCGCGCCTGCCAACAAAGTAAACGTCAAATACGCCCGCATTGGCTTGATATGGTTATACTGAAAGACTTCTGCCTCCTGCTCTAACACCTCTCGCCGCCGCCGTAATTCAAATTGAGCGATTAAGCGGGCACTGACGAGATAGAGAATCAATAGCACAATGCTAGGCAATCCAAACCAGGCGATCGTCAACGGTGTGCCTGCCTGGGTCAGCAAAATCCCAATTGCCGCAATCCCTAGCATAATGCAGCCCAGACCTGCCGCCAATCCATGGCTGATTGCAGCACGACGAAGCAGAGGTTCGGGGCCTGTGAAAATGTCCAAAATTGCTAGCAGGAGCAAATTAAATAAACAACTGCCTAAAACACCTCCGACGGCCAAATCAGGAGCATTAAAGACAGCAACGGCACTGACCCCTGTTGCCAGTTCAGGTAAGGATGTTGCACCTGCCAGCAAAATCGCGCCCACCCAGTTGCGCCCTAATCCGGTCTTTTCTGCCAACACATCTGCGCTCTGAGAGAGTTTTGTGCCAACGATAACCACAAGTCCGACACAAACAACAACCTGAAGGAACAATAACATAGCAACTATTATCTCAACTGGGTGGCAGCTATGATAGACGCATTCTTCCAAGTTAAAGAGGTTTCGCTATTTGTGACAACACTGTTGCTACTATTGGCACTATTCTGGACAGCAATGCAGTTTATCAAGAAAGACTGGACAATGAAAAACTCTTCAATTAAACCAAGTCCAGCTAGAGAACGGTCGTTTTCCGATCAGAGAAACTACGGTTCTGGACTTGGACAAGGTTTAGATCCCCCGTAGACGAAAAATCGTCTTCACGATCGCTAATACCAACTATCCCTTATCCTAATTAGGGCTTGCTGAGGAAGACTAAAAGGTGTACGAGGATTGTTTTTCATCA